>CAIWCG010000042.1 GCA_903911135.1 uncultured Bacteroidota bacterium | reverse complement strand
CTTGGAGCCGGTGGTTCGATAGGAACCGACTTGGCAAAAGAACTTAAAAACCATACTACCGACATCAGGTTGGTGAGTAGAAATCCCAAAAAGGTGAATGATACGGATCAGTTGTTTCCTGCCGACATCACCGATGCTGCGCAATTGAACAGAGCCATTGCCGGAAGTGATGTTTGCTACATAACCGTGGGTTTTGAATACACTTTAAAGGTCTGGGAAAAGCAATGGCCCGCCTTCATTCGCAATGTAGTTTCGGCATGCATCGAACATAAGGTAAAGTTGGTTTTCTTTGATAACATTTACGCCATTGGTGGCGACAATGTGAAGCATATTACGGAAGAATCGTCTTATTCCTCCTGCAGCAAGAAGGGAGATGTGCGCACGTTTGTCGACAAGCATATCATGGAGGCCGTATCGAAAGGCCAGTTGGAGGCAATCATTGCCCGAGCGCCTGATTTTTTTGGCCCGGTGAAGAAAGGCAACAGCCTGTTGATGAATGTGGTGTATGACAACATGATGAAAGGGAAGGCGGCGCAGTGGTTTTGCAATGCTGATGTCAAACATTCGATGGGATTCACCCCTGATCTGGCCAAAGGCACCGCAATGCTTGGAAATACCGCCGATGCATACAACCAAATATGGAATCTTCCGGTGGCGAAGGAAGCACCTACGGGCAGGGAATGGGTAAAATTGTTTGCTGCCGAAATGAATGCTTCCGAGAAGGTTCAGGTGTTGCCTACATGGGCTTTGTCGTTGCTTGGAATCTTTGTTCCTGTGCTCAAGGAGATGCGAGAAATGTGCTATCAGTACGATAGGGATTATGTTTTCGACTCATCCAAGTTCAACAAGCGTTTCAACTACACGCCAACAAGCAATAAAGAGGCCGTGAAGCAGACGGTTGCTGCCTTGAAAAACTAATCGATACATCAGAACATTCAATATTTAAACATCAAAATAATCATGCAGGAAATGAATAATGATTCTCAAGAAAACATCAATAAAACCGACTCCCCTACTCCACCGATTGCAGCAATAATACCCGAAACATTTCATGAATTCGGCGGTACTCGCATCGATGATTATCATTGGCTGAAAGAGAAGACCAATCCAGCTGTCATAGATTATCTGAATGCTGAAAATGCCTACTGCGAAGCGGTGATGAAGGATACGAAGGAGCTTCAGGAAACCTTGTTTCAGGAGATGAAAGGAAGGATTAAGGAGGATGACCAAACTGTGCCGCAACTGAACAATGGATATTACTATTATTCGCGGACGGAAAAGGACAAGCAGTATCCGATTCATTGCCGAAAGAAGGGTTCGTTGGATGCAATTGAAGAGCTTGTTTTCGATGTCAATGAAATGGCGAAAAACAAGCCTGCATTTCTGCTTCATGGCTACGAAGTGAGTGAAGACAACCGTTTGGCGGCATACCTTTACAATACAACCGGCTCATTTGCGGAATACAATCTGAAAGTGAAGGATTTGTTTTCGGGGCAAGACTTGGATTTCGAGAAGGAAAACGTGCAGTCATTTACCATGGCCAATGATAATGAAACCATGTTCTATGTTATCGGCAACAAATCGTTAAGACCTTATCAACTGTATCGATGCAAATTAGGCAAAAACGATGCAACAGAACTGGTGTTTGAAGAAACCGATGACCTTTTCAATCTGGGTGTGGACAAATCGAAAACGAAAGATTTCATTTATATCGTTTCAGAGTCCTTCACATCTTCTGAAACCCTACTGATTCCGGCCAATGAGCCCATAAAGGAACCGATTTTGTTCTTGAAACGACAGAAGGATGTGGAGTATCATGTGGCTCATCACAAAGACCGTATTTTTGTGCTTTACAAGGATGAACAACATAAGAATTCTATGGTTTTTGAGGCTCCAATTTCAGGATATGAAAACAGGAATACTTGGATGGAAATCATCAGTCATGATACTGCCGTAAAGATAGAAGGAATGGATGTTTTCAAGAACCATCTGGTGGTTTTTATCCGTAAAAATGGCTTGAATGAAATCAGGGTGATGAACCTAATTGATAAATCCATGCAGAACATCACTTTTCCTGAAGCTGTTTATACCGTTTCACCGATGTACACACCGGAATATTCATCCAAGAAATATCGATATAACTATGCTTCGATGAACAGACCGAACACTGTTTTTGATTTCGACATGGAAAACGACACCACCGAAATGCTTAAGCAACAGGAAGTTCCTGGAGGTTTCAATGCAGCTGATTATATGGTCGAACGATTGTGGGCAAAAGCCGCAGATGGCACCGAAATACCGATGGCAGTGGTTTACAAGAAAACATTGAAACGTGATGGTAAGAATCCTGCGCTCCTGTATGCTTATGGTTCTTATGGAATCAATACAGATGCACATTTCAGGTCATCAGTTTTCAGCCTTGTAGATAGAGGTTTTGTCTTTGGCATAGCACAAATACGCGGTGGCAGCGAAATGGGTGAGGTTTGGTATGAATCAGGCAAACTGATGAACAAGATGAACACCTTTACCGATTTCATTGCGTGTGCAGAGCACTTGATAAAGGAGCAATACACTTCATCGGATAGGCTGGCGATAATGGGTGGTAGCGCTGGAGGCTTATTGATGGGAGCGGTGGTGAATTTGAGGCCTGAATTGTTTAAAGTCGTCATTGGAATGGTGCCATTTGTGGATGTGATCAATACGATGCTGGATACGAGTTTGCCACTAACAACGCAGGAATATGAACAATGGGGCAACCCCAATGAAGAAGCTGCCTATAAGTATATCTTATCGTACTCGCCTTATGATAATGTGCATGTAAGGGATTATCCCGACATGCTGATAACCGGAGGATTGAACGATTCTCAAGTAAGTTATCATGAGCCTGCGAAATGGACAGCCAAACTCCGGACAATGAATACAGGCAATAGCTTGATTTTACTCAAAACGAATATGGAATCAGGACATGGGGGAGCAACTGGCCGCTTTGATGGGTTAAAGGAGATTGCATTCAATTATTCATTTATCATCAAGAGAATTTTAGGGTAGTATTGATTCTGACCTGGCAACAATTGGTTCTGACCTGGCAACAATTGGTTCTGACCTGACAACAATAGGTTCTGACTAGGCAACAATTGGTGCTGACCTGGCAACAATTGATGCTGACTAGGCAACAATTGGTGCTGACCTGACAACAATTGGTGCTGACCTGACAACAATCGGTTCTGACTAGGCAACAATTGGTTCTGACCTGACAACAATTGACGCTGACTAGGCAACAATTGGTGCTGACCAGTGTGTTATTGGTGCTGACCAGTGTGTTATTGGTGCTGACTAGTGTGTTATTGGTTCTGACTAGTGTGTTATTGATGCTGACTAGTGTGTTATTGGTTCTGACCAGTGTGTTATTGGTTCTGACCAGCGTGTTATTGGTTCTGACTAGTGTGTTCTTGGTTCTGACTAGTGTGTTATTGATGCTGACCAGCATGTTATTGGTTCTGACTAGTGTGTTCTTGGTTCTGACCTGTATGTTCTGGACTTTGCATGTATGTTCTGGACTTGAGGGGGTGGGGTGGAAATGAAATGGTAGGAGGATATTTAACAATTAGCGGCAGAAAATGAGGTTTATAAGGGGATATTAGCTTGAGAAATCATCTTTCAACCTATAAAATCACCAAAACCTTGGCATTTTGCTTTTGGCTTGTTCTGATTAATTTATTATTTTTGCTATTCGAATAATTATTAATAAAGATGAATTATCAAGAAAGAATCACCTCCGACCACACCGTTATGCTTGGGAAACCGGTAATAAAGGGAACCAGAATAACGGTAGAGCTAATCCTAAAAAAAATGGGGGAAGGGGCGACTACAGATGACCTGTTGGCGATGTATGGAAATTTAAAAAAGGAAGACATTTTGGCAGCACTTAATTACGCAGCAGAAGTAATATCGGGTGAGGAAATGATCAGCTCCACGAAATGATCATTGCCGACGAAAATGTTCATGCCGCCATCATTAGGGCATTAAGAGAAAACAAGATAGACATCATCTCGATTCGTGAAGATTATGGAGGCATGAGCGATGAGGAAGTCATTCAACTATCAAAGGATTCGAACAGGATTATCCTGACTGAAGACAAGGATTTTGGCGAATGGGTATTTGCCCATAAGATGAAAGAAATCAGTGTCATCTTCTTGCGATATTCCTTCGACGAAAAAGACAAAATCATCCTCACCCTCCTCTATCTCATCAACCAAAAAGGAGATTTATTATTCAATAAATTCACCACCGTAACGATTCAAAAAATACGCTCTCGTGACATATAAAAACTCCCCCAAGCCTGCCTTTTTGCTTTTGGCTTGTTCAATGATTTTTTTACTTTTGCAAAGATGAAGACAATAATTATTTAAGGTTATGGAAGATAGAAAGCTTAATATTGAAGATGAAAAACACTATGAATGGATAGTTTCTTCATATAATAAGTTGCTTGGCGATTATATTTTTGGAACATCAATTACAGAAGCATTAATAAATTTTTCCATTGCCAAATTATTAAAAATGGATGGTGAGCAGGCTGATTTATTCGTCAAAATAGTAATAATGGAGTTTTCATTTTGGAAAAAATTTAATATTTACAAGAAACTTTTAAAGGAAAAACATCTTAATATCTATAATGAAAATAAAACTTCTATTGATAGATTTAGCACATTATTTATTGTTAGAAACACTTTAGCCCATTCATTTGTTGCAATAGATGCAGTTGAATTAGGTAGAAAGGATAAATCAAAAATTGCTTATCGTAACGTTTCAAATAATCTTAATGAAAAAATATATCTTGACCTTAGAATTGCAGATGAAGAAGTTAAAGAACTTCAAAGTCTAAATTATATTTTTAAAAAAATTGATGAATGTATATAAAATGATTTGGTTTGAATAAAAGGTAATTTTTGCTCAACAAATATTAGATATGAATTGGATTAAAAAGATATTTAGGCGTAGAGCTGAAAGAATGAATGACAGTGATTTTTTTGAAGGATATGAGGCTTTTATTACTGGAAAACAGTTAAGAGAACCTGAAATTATAACACTACCTTCAGGTGAAGTGAATTATAAGCTAAGAGAAAATGAAGAGGAAGCGATTCAATACTTTGATAAAGCAATTGAAAAAGGTTATATTGAATCAGATGTATTTACTTTTAGAGCCATGTGTTTAGATAGGTTGGGTTATTATTTTGATGCAATAGACGATTATAATAAATCCATTAATTTAGATCCCCAAAAGGCAAATATATATGCAGCAAGGGCCATTATTAAATGTTCAATATCTGATTATGAAGGGAGTGAATCAGATATTCATATTGCTATTCAACTTTCAAAATGGGAAAACGAAAATAATAAGTATTGGAATAAGTGGTGGCAAAAAGTTGGCTATTCTTCAGCTACACAATATTATGAAGAACATTTGACTTTTCTTAATCGATGTTATTTAAATGAACGGAATTGCAATAGTGAGAAATGGAAAGAGATGCTGGAAGAAAAGGAAAGAAAAAATCTAATATTAATAAGACGTGACAAATCATCTTTAAATACGTTATTATGACCCAAGCCAACCTCACCTTTCAAGGCATCAAGAATGAAAACAATAAGTCCTTATCGGTTTATAATGTTCTTGGGATGGAGGTGGAGAAAATTGAGGTGGGCAATGGTATGGAGGTGGTGATAAACAGGAATAACTTGAGTGGCGGCATGTATTTTTATAAATTGATGGATGAGAACAAGACGATACTTGGTTTAGGAAAAATGATCATTGAACAATAAAACATAGAGCCATGATAAATTATGAAGTGGAGAACTCTCCTTTTTTTGAAGCCAACAAGAACTATGTGGAGAGCATAGAGGGCAAAATGAAAACGCTGAATGCGGAGTGTACGGGCTTCTGCAACTGTTTCGGGTATGATGTGGAGACTTCGGTTTCGAGAAACGGGTTGGAGTATGAATTGAAATTCCACAAGCACCAGAGCACACAGAATGGAGTGGTTGTTCCGGTGAATTCGAACATCTATTCGGGCACGGAAGTAAGGGTGAAGGGATTGAACAGGAATGCAAAGGTTTCTATCGGCAAATCGAAATTCATGCGGTTGTTTGCACCGAAGATGGTGAAGGACCTATTTGAAAGTCCGTATTACATGAAGAGTAATTTTACGCCTGATAGCGGTTTGTTGGAGGACTTGGCGAAGAAGATCAAGACGGATAGGATTTCGATGTTGTCGTTATCGGATGGGCAACTGACCATCAAGATTCATGTGCAAACGGAGGACCCATTGGCACTGATGGCAGACTTGGAGAAGCTGACGAAGAATTGGAAGTAAAGGGTTTTTAAACTGGTTCGATTACTTGGTAAGTCGGGCGATAAAGAAGGTGGAAGCACCGATTTTATAGCCTTCTATCATTTGTTGCGATTGGAGTTTAAGGTTGAACCTGTCGCAAACCATTTTTACGACATCCTCGTTTTCTTGCCTATAAACCGAACAGGTAATATAAATCAAGGTCTTTCCCTTTTTGAGGTATGGCAATACATTCGATATAATGCTGGCTTGCAGTTGCTGGTGTTTTTGGATGTCCTTGAATTCGACTTTCTTCAGCATCTCGGGGCTGCTAGCCCAAGTTCCACTGCCGGTGCATGGTGCATCGATGATTATCCCATCAAAAAATTCGGGCGAAACATCTATAGGATTCGGTTGGTTCAAATCGGCAACGGCAATCTTGATGGTATCGTTTTCAATCTTCTCAAAACGTTTGATGCTGTTCCTGATGATGGACTCGCGGATGTCGGTCATGTAAATATTCAGCTTGGGCATGGCATCCAAGAGCATGAGGCTTTTTCCACCGGAACCTGCACAGGCATCCCACCAGTTTTCATTTTCTTGTGGCTGAAACAAGTTGCCGATCATCTGCGAACCGGCATCCTGAATCTCAAAGAAACCTGCCAAATAGGACTTGGTATCATTCAGTTTATAATGCTTATTAAAGGAAAGACACAAGGAGGAAAAGTCCACGAATTCGAATTCATACGCCAATTCTTTCAGCTCATTCATCACCATTTGTTCCTTGCCAGGCCGGATGCGAATCCACACTTTCGGTTGGGACAAATGCGATAAGACGAAGGCATCCTTATCTTCCATCTTTGAAAGAAATTCTGGGAAAGGAAAGATGGCATCGAGGGAGAATTGAGGATAAAGAGTCTTGACGATCTCTATTTTTTTGTTTGTGTTTTCAGTAATCAGATTACCATCGAGCTTGGTGAACTCCTTGATAAGATATTCATTGAATGGGTTTAGGTCTTGGTTGCAGAGAAACTTAGCCACGCCTATCTTCTCTTCCTTGCTGCTATCCATGAGGTTGTTGCCCAATCGGAAATATTGGTAAACGATAGAAGACAATTGCCTGCGATCATTGCTGCCAAGGAATTTGTTTTTTTTATAATATGTCCATAAAAACTCATTCAAGGACAAGGAGAAATCATAAGAGTTGATAACCTCCAGCCCTTGGCGAATTCTGTTTTTGAATCGACCTTCCAGTTTATCGTTATCCATTATTCCTTCGGCAATGGATTAGAACAAGGACATTTGAGGCGGTTCTTCATCGCCATCCTTTGGCTTCTTGGTTTTCTTTTCCAATAGGTCGGAGAGCGGTTTTATCGGTGGCTTTTCTGTTGGTTGTTCTGTAAGTTTATCTTCCAATGTCATTTCCGATTCAGGTTCTTCGTTGACACTGCTGCCCACACCTGTCTGATCTCGTTTGCGAACAATCTTAGCCACCGGATTTCGAGTAAGAATATTCCCTATCGAGTTTCGACCACGCACTTCGATATCATTCAAATCAAAATCAAAGATGAGATTGCGAAGCCTTGGTTTAGGCCTGTGATGAATTGTGATGATGTCTCCATTGGCATCAGGCCTGACGGTAAAGTAAATTACCTTGGAACCTTTGGTGCCTTTGGTCAGCACGTATTCCTTATCTCGGGTTATGCCTTCTACCGTAAAGCGTTTTATCATGATGTTTCCTTTTGGGCCATCCTGATAAACCATATTGTAGGTAGTGTTTTCATCGCCCTTGCGGAAGACATTGATGTATATAACGTCTTTGCCGACATAGGTCTTATCCATCACCTTTACCACTCGCATGGTTCCATCCTTACAGAAGGCGATGATGTCGTCAATGTCGGAACAATCACAAACATATTCATCCTTTTTCATTCCATAGCCGGCAAAACCCTCTTCGCGATTGACATATAATTTCTGATTGGCAACCACCACTTCTATTGCGTTGATGGTTTCAAAAGTGCTTATCTCGGTCTTGCGTTCCCTTCCTTTTCCATATTTCTTGCCCAAGTTCTTATACCAATTGATGGCATACTCCTTCAAATTGTTGAGATGATGTTCCACTTGCAGTAGCTTTTCCTCAATTCCACGGATATGTTCATCCGCTTTCTTGACATCGAACTTGGAGATACGCTTGATCTTTATTTCCGTCAAGGCTACTATATCCTCTTCGGTATAATCGCGATGCAATAACTTGCGGTATGGTCTCAAGCCCTTATCGATGGCAGCAATGACAGCTTCCCAAGTTTCGCATTCCTCAATGTCGCGATAGATTCTTTTCTCTATGAATATCTTTTCCAAAGAAGAGAAATGCCAATCCTCTTCCAGTTCGTCGCGTTCTATTTCCAATTCGCGTTTCAGGAGCTGAACGGTATTATCGGTGCAAATCTTCAGAATCTCGTTGACGGAAATGAACATCGGTCGGTCGTCCTTGATGATGCAGGCATTGGGAGAAATGGACACCTCGCAATCGGTGAAGGCATACAAGGCATCGATGGTCTTATCGAGATCTTCAGACGAATCGGGATGAAGGTGAATGACGATCTCGACCACATTAGAGGTATTATCCTCCACCTTCTTTATCTTTATCTTGCCCTTTTCATTGGCTGTCAATATCGAGTCTATCAAGGAAACCGTGGTGGTGCCGAACGGTATGTCCTTTATCACCAAGGTCTTCTTGTCTTTCTTGCTTATTCGTGCCCTTACCCTCACCTTTCCACCACGCAAGCCTTCATTGTATTTCGAGAAGTCGGCAGTTCCACCAGTGATGAAATCGGGAAGGATATTCGTTTTCTTGCCACGAATGATATCTATCGAACCCTCTATGAGCTCAATGAAGTTATGAGGCAAAATCTTGCAAGCCAAGCCAACGGCTATCCCTTCCACACCTTGAGCCAACAGCAAGGGGAACTTGGCCGGCAGTGTAACGGGTTCTTGGTTTCGGCCATCATAAGACAGTTGCCAAACAGTAGTCTTGGCATTAAACAGCACCTCCAGCGCAAACTTCGACAGGCGAGCTTCGATATACCTTGGAGCGGCAGCACTGTCGCCAGTATAAATGTTTCCCCAGTTACCCTGCGTGTCTATCAACAAATCCTTTTGGCCCAACTGCACCAAGGCATCGCCGATGGAAGCATCGCCATGAGGATGGTATTTCATCGTGTGCCCTATCACATTCGCCACCTTGTTATAGCGGCCATCGTCCAAATCCATCAAGGAATGCAAAATCCTCCGCTGCACCGGTTTCAGACCGTCATCCACATAAGGTACGGCACGCTCCAAAATGACATACGATGCATATTCCAAAAACCAATTCTCAAACATCCCGTTCACCGGAGTCAGATTTTGCGGCAATTCCACTTTATGCACTATCGCAGCCGGTATTTCCTTATCTTTTTTCTTAGCCATTTTCTTTTTAGTCCACCAAAATTAGTCCATTCATCAATTATTTGCTTCCGCCCCACCCTATTTTCCATCAGCCGCAAAGATATAACAAGAGCAGAAAAATCCACCCAATCTCCTCTTCTAACTCATAATTCATAATTTATAACTCATAACTCTAATAAGGAGCCTATGGTCTCATCTCGTATCATGGTGCGTCCCGCTATCCGCTGTAGCCGCTGCCTGCCCTTTGCCGACACCAAGCAGCGGGCTGCCGCTACTATCGGGGCTATGCTTCGACGGCAGGTAGCTTCGAAATGGCTTTCAGCAAGCAGATAAATAAACTGTAATCAATGTTAAGTCATAGTATGTACATATTTTCTGTCGGGTCTTTTCCTGACAGGTAAGGGAAATTACAACCTTATAGGACGGCGAGAAAATAGCCGACCTGTAAGGATGTTTACTCACATTTAAAGTGTTACCCAGCCTCTTGGCAATACTTCTACTGCCGCGAGAAGTGTTGCTAGTCCCGTGAGAAGTGTTGCCATTCCCATGAGAAGTGTTGCCAGTCCCATGAGAAGTGTTGCCATTCCCATGAGAAGTGTTGCCATTCCCGT
>CAIWCG010000041.1 GCA_903911135.1 uncultured Bacteroidota bacterium | reverse complement strand
TCGGGGCTATGCTTTGACGGCAGGTAGCTTCGAATGAATCGTAGGATATTTTCCAATGGCTAGTTTTCAGAATATCAACCCAAACTTTCACAAGGCTTAGGATTGGCCTGTTTTTGCCCGTTTTTTCGGTTTGAGATTTCACTACCTCGCTCCAGAACAACTTTTTTGCCCTAAAAATGCAACGCTAAAACAATGATATACAAGCACTTAAGAGGCGTTTTAGTAAATTTCAGAAGTGCCCCTTGTAATTGGCAGTTACAAGACTATAACTGCCAATTGTAAGACATTAACCGCCAGTTACAAGACATTAACTGCCAGTTACAAGACATTAACTGCCAGTTATAAGACATTAACCGCCAGTTGTAAGACATTAACTGCCAGTTACAAGACATTAACCGCCAGTTGTAAGACATTAACTGCCAGTTACAAGACATTAACTGTCAATTGTAAGACATTAACCGCCAGTTGTAAGACATTAACTGCCAGTTACAAGACATTAACTGTCAGTTGTAAGACATTAACTGTCAGTTGCAAGACATTAACCGCCAATTGAAAGATATTAATTGGCAATTACAAGGCAATTCGCTTAGAATTTTGTCTCAGATAGTTCAGATAAAAAATTATCCCTTTATAACTTTTACTACATAGGACTTATCACCTATAATCCTAAGAATGTAGATTCCTTGTGACAACTCCGAGAAATCATGCTGCTCAATATTCCTACCACTGAAAATTATTTGTCCATAACTATCATAAAGAATATAATTCTCATTATCGGTGATTGCTTTTAACTTTATTGTTGAAGAAAAGGGATTCGGGAAGGCTGATTCATCCTTATTAATGGCATTGATGTTAGGTAATCCTGAACTGTTATTCATGTTTCCTCTCACACAAAGCACCATATCCTTAGCCGTTTTTAAATCATAAGTAGTGATACCAAATTGTGTATGAAGATACCATGCCTTGGTAGTTTGATTCGGCAATGTGGTGGAGGACCAGTATTTATTGATGCCGATATTATTGAAAAACGTAGTGTTTATTGATGGTCCGATTAGGTTCTCATCATTGATGGACTGCATCTCCTTAATATTTGGCAATCGCCAATCAGTATATCCAGCAAAGGTCAAGGAATCTGCATAGGTAAGTGCATCTTCCCAAGTCAAGGAATCTACATAAGGCGTCTTTTGCCAGATCAAATTGGTGAGATTATCGGTAATTGTTCCATCACCATTATCTGTAAAATGATTAGGAATGAAAACAGGAGTATTAACATCTCTTACTGCCCTTACATTAAATCTTTTGACACCACCCGCACTGATTGTTTCGGTCTTTGGATGATTGCCAATACCCCCGCCAGCATTCGTTACCCATATCTTAGTGGTATCGTTTATTTGTCGAGTACTAGTCCACCAATAATCTGCGCTATTGTTGACAAAAACAGTTAAGTCCAACGCAGGATTCGAATGCTGATGATTCAAAATACTGAAACTCTCATGAGCCGTCGGCAATCTCCAATCCGTATATCCGCCAAGAGTCAATGTATCGCAATACAAGATAGCGTTTTCGATGGTCATCTCACCACCATCAGCTTGTTGCCACATCAATCCAGTTATGGTATCTGTAACAGTTCCAACACCATTGACAGTAAAGAAAGGCGGAAAGATGTTAAAGTCATTATCCTCCCCAAATGTATTAGTATAGCTCGTTGTTTCGCCGGTATCAGGCAATCTAAGCATTGTTTTACTAACATTTTGTGCCATGGTTAGATGGCTAATAATCAGTATTAAAGTTGTTATGGCAATTCTTTTCATTCCATTAATCATTAATTACTGAACAAGAAGTTTTTTTACCACCTGATAATCCCTGAATTGAATCTTTACCAGATAAGTTCCAACAGAAAGGCTGCTGATATCCACATCCCCATTATATTTATTGGCATGATAAACTTTATATCCATTGATGGAATAGATAGCAATTTCCTGAATCTCTTTTTCAATATTATTTTTTAGACCAAGTGTAAATCCTTTCTGACTTGGATTAGGATAAATTAAAACAGCATTATCCATTGCCGCAAGTTCATTCATCCCCACATCATGTACACAAGGTAAAAAGCCATTATATACAGAATCAGAATAGACCGATCTATAGAATTTAAAGGTATATACACCAGTATTGGTCCAGCTATAAACAAGTGAGTCTGTATTACTGTTTAAAGTATAAGAAAGGTTATAGCCATTGTTATTTCCATTAGGCTGGCAGTTGGTAATTACTGCACCATTCAAGGGCGTTTGACCACCTCTTACAGGGTTGGCATGCGGTTGTGGTATGATTTGATGCGTAGTGTCTTCCGTCACCTTGCCTACCATGTATCCAATCATATAGGGTGCACTCGGAACTCCATGATAGTGATAAACATTATGCCAGAAATGCCCATTGTTGGTATCCAATGCCATCCTTGCACTGCCATCGGGCTCAACTGTCCCATAAACCGCAAAACCATCCAATGCATAAGCGATGGCATTATTAGAAGCAGTCTGATTATACAGCGTCATCGGGGCAATGTGATAGTGATAATCGTCGGCACGACCACAATGTCCGCCCCAATTATCCAACTGCCCGGTTAGGAAGGCATCAGCACCCGTATTGGTATAAGGATTGAAGATTGGAATACCATTAATGGCAACCGCCACAGCCCCTCTTGTAAAATGAGCAGGACTAACAGCCACAGGTGTATCTGCAAGGACAGGATTCAAAGGAATCTGCCATGAGTTATTTCCAGTATAAGTCTGCGGAATAGGCACTTGCTGTTGCCATGCAGTTATCCCGGCCATCATCGGATGCGAAGGATTATGACAGGAGGAGACATAAAACCAAGTCGTATCCCAATTAGTCGTTACTCCAGGTTTGAAGGGTGTAAAGGCAGAGTCAATAGTCAGAGGATTCGTTATCGTGGATTGAAGGTGCTTAATGACCTTCCCGGTGAAACTATAAAGTGTAAACACTGCACCAATAGCGAATACCGGCAATAGATAGCGTATCGTCCTCTTATTGGAAAATGAAAAAAGATATACTCCAAAAAGAAACAAGGCAGCAATCATCATCCAAAAATTAAAATCAAATAAAGGTGTGGCCTCCTCTTTTGAAGGCACTATGATTCTTTTATTGATTTCCTTAACCCATTCGTTTTTATTCAGAGCAAAAACCTGGTCTTCATCAGACAAAGAAAGTAAGGGATATCCCTCCACTTTATAGTTGATATCTTCAATAAAAACCTTGCCATCCTTAAACATATAGAAGCTCCCATCTACATATTTATGTTCCTTCTCAATGCTCCAATGCCTAATGTTTACGGGGTCATTGCCAATTGTGTGAGCTGTCATTACATTGCAAATTATGCAAATTATTGCCAAACTTATTATTCTTTTCATAACAATCTATTATTTATTACGAACTTATTACGATAGACGAGTATCCCTCTGAAAACTTGCTTTGTCCATGATAATTCTTTCCTGTTCATCTATAAGCTTAATTTTATCTTAAACTAATCAAAACTTCAAAGGTTTATTCCTCCATTAACTTTTCTTAACAACAAAAATCCCCACCATTTCTGATGAGGACATTTATAATTCATAACTTATAATTTATAATTACTTTTACACCGTCGGAGGTGGTGGAGGAGTCGGCGGCGGTATAGGTCTCAACTTAACCACTGTATAAGTTATATTTCTTTTAGTCACCGTGATAGTTCCCATTTCAGGATAAAACCCCGGACAAGTATATTTCACTTTCCAAATCCCTATCCTCAATCGCAATCTGGTAAATAAGCTCATGCTGGTAGTCTTAGAAATCTTCGCAACTTTCCCAGGAGGATAATTTAACAAAGCAGCCAATCCTCCAAGTCCAATCAACTCATCCGTATCAGCATTCCACAACTCACCTTCCCAGCCCTGATTCCTCTTACCTATCAATTCATATTTCTTGATGATAGCCTCAAAAGCATTTACAAAATCATTATAACCCAATTTCCTTAAAGCAGGAAAAAATCCCTTCCAAAACTCTATCTGCACATCCATGATAGGCTTCTGAATAACCACCAAATCCTTCTTAGCACCATTGATTATACCATACGCCGCAGCATAACCACCCAACTTACCATTATAAACCGTCCTCAATCCCATCATCGCAAGCAAAGAAGCAGCATCAAAATACTTCGCCGAAACAATTGCATCGCTTGTTATAAAAGGAGAAAGCCTATCATTAATGTCCTTTATTGCAGGAGCCAGTTGATCATCATTCATCCTCTTCAATTTTCCCAAACTATATCCCTTCATTTGAGTCTTTAGCAAAGCAAGGTTACCTTTGATGATACAATAAGAAACCCCTTTCCCAGCCTGTTCCGCACCCGAAGTAGCAGAGTTCAGTTTCGCCCCATTCTTATCATCAGTAATCCCTTCTGTACTTTGGTTTGCCTTATTGTTAAACCCCACAGCACCCGCATAAGCCGGAGTCCATGCAGCCACTCCATCAGCCAGCGCAGGAATCGAACCAATAGCACCCGCACTGCTTGTGGCTCCAAGCAATGTGTTGATTGCCGTCCATTGCTTAAAGTACGCTGTGCTTATATCATTTAATCCTTCTGCCATCTTCTTATTTTTAAATCTCTTTTTTTAATTTCAACTCCTCAAAATTACGAATACCGTTTTTCCTGACAAAACTTTTACCTTAATTCACAGAGTATAGCATTTTTACAACACCTTTATCTTCTTCTTCCCTTTCTTCAAATCCTTCACAATTACCTTTTTTGCCGGAAGTACGATACTCTGTTCCTTGAGAGCTTTAATAATAGCCGCTTTATAATTTCGTGAAATTAGGAATCTCCACATAACCCTTTGTAGCCCGATCAAATACCACCAATTTGCCGCCATCCCCCGGCTTACGTTCCATTACAAAATGAAGATTCACGATATACGACTCATGACATTGCATAAAATGTGGTTCAGGAAACAAGTCCTTCAAATCACACATATTCCGATCATAAGAAAGCGTAACACTCTTCTCAAAATGAATATGAAGCTCCCCATCATTAACCTCAATGTAAGTAATCAAATTCAGCGGGATATACATATTACCCTGCTTGCCCTTAGGCAGTTCAAGCTTCGTGATAAAGTATTCCACAACACTCATCTGGGGCTTCTTCTCATCTACTGGTTTCTTTGGTGGTTTCGCCATCTTGTCATTCAGAGGAACGATGAATCTCATTCCATTTTATTAGGTTGCAAATTTACTATATCCCCTGAAAGTATTTAATAGCATATTAATTTCAAATCCCAAGCCCCATCGGGGTAACATCATAATAGCATCAATAATCCACTACACTCCCTGAACCCCAGCGGGGTGAAATATTGGTAGCATATCAATCACCCCACATCTTCCCAGACCCCAGCGGGGTCAAATATTAATAGCATCAACAATCCACTACACTCCCAGAACCCCAAAGGGGTGACATATTGGTAGCATATCAATCACCACAAATCTTCCCAAACCCCAGCGGGGTCTAATATTAATAGCATCAACAATCCAAAACACACCCTAAACCCCAGAGGGGTGACATATTGGTAGAATATCAATCACCCAACACCTTCCCTGACCCCAGCGGGGTCTAATATTAATAGCATCAACAATCCACAACACTCCCTGAACCACAGAGGGGTGACATATTGGTAGCATATCAATCACCCTACATCATCCCTGTCCCCAGCGGGATCAAATATTAATAGCATCAATAATCCACGCCACACCCTGAACCCCAGAGGGGTGACATATTGGTAGAAAAATCAATCAACCCACATCTTCCCATACCCCAGCGGGGTCTAATATTAATAGCATCAACAATCCACCACACTCCCTAAACCCCAGAGGGGTGACATATTGGTAGCATATCAATCACCCCACATCTTCCCTGACCCCAGCGGGGTCAAATATTAATAGCATCAATAATCCACCACACTCCCTAAACCCCAGAGGCGTGACATATTGGTAGCATATCAATCACCAAATGCCCTACTTCACCTTTTCCAATATCATCTTCAACAAGAAATAGGCATTCTTATATATAGGCTGAATTCCCTCGGATGGAATTAATTCTCCATGAAATAAAATATTCCTAAGTTGGTATAGGGTTTCAATAAGAGATTTACAAACATAGTTACCTCTGCAATTATCCACCGTATCTCTTTTAAAATTATACGCATCACAATATTGAAATAAGTTTTTAATTCAGAAATGTTATGGTCCTTTCTGTGTAAGCTCATATAATTGTCAATGTTGCCTTTGCTAATCCAATCAAGAGCACATTCCAAAAAATCCTGCCTGTCC
>CAIWCG010000040.1 GCA_903911135.1 uncultured Bacteroidota bacterium | reverse complement strand
CGGGGCCGCGGCGAAAAGGCTACGCATTTTCGCCGCAGCCACCCACCCCAAAACACCAAAAACTTCAAGCCCCACCTTTGCGCCACTTTGCGAAATCGTCTGCGCCCTTTGCGAGAAATCCACCCGCTGGTCAGTATTTGCAATCCAGACCCCAAAAAAACCTCAAAAATCAAAGTATTATCACCAAACTTTACCCCAAAATTAGTCTCCCATTTCCCAAAATCCCCGTTGAGACCGCCAGAAATAAGCCCTCACAACCTTGCGTTACGCCCTCACAACCTTGCGTTACGTCCTCACAACCTTGCGTTACGCCCTCACAACCCTGCGTTACGCCCTCACAACCCTGCGTGACGCTCTCAAGACCCTGCGTTACTCCCTCACAACCCTGCGTGACGCTCTCACAACCCTGCGTTACGCCCTCACAACCCTGCGTTACGCCCTCAAGACCCTGCGTTACTCCCTCACAACCCTGCGTTACGCCCTCACGACCCTGCGTTACGCCCTCAAGACTTTGCGTGATGCCCTCACAACCTTGCGTTACGCCCTAACAACCCTGCGTTACGCCCTCACTACCCTGCGTTACGCCCTCACAACCCTACTACCAACCCTCACCATCTTTTCGCCCTCCATTCTTTGAATAATTCAGTGTATTTCTTGGAATTGATAATTAGTTTTCCTAATTTTACACCACAAATTAAAACAATAATGTCATGAATAAAGTAATCTTTACCCTCGCACTACTGTTCACTGTAAGTTGTTCACTGTTCACTGCAAAAGCCACCAACGTATCAGGCGGCATCTACACCAATACCACCTGGACATTCAGCAACAGCCCCTACATCGTTACCGACACCATAGTGGTCTTTCCGGGCGTAACCTTGACTATCGAGCCCGGGGTGGTGGTGAAATTTAACGATCATAAATACATTGATATTAGACAAGCATCTTTAATAGCGAATGGCACTGCTTTGGATTCGATTACATTTACCAGCAACAATGCATCGCCTACGCCAGGGATTTGGGGAGGTGGCATTACTGCCGGCATTTATTTAAATTCAGCTATTCGAGCTCAATTCAGGTATTGTAGCATTTGTTATGCAACTAGTGGAATTACCTATCAGGGTCAAACAAGTGACACATTAATTTTAAAAAACTCAACTCTAAACTATAATGTTATTGGTTTGAATGTTCATAATACTATCAATTTTATAGATTATTGTGTGTTCAAGTTTAATACTAGCTATGCGATAGGAGGCAATGGATCTCTCCAAGATACACTAAATTATTGTAATATTTCTAATAACAATGTTGGGATAAATAAAAACGATTTTGCATATATAGGTAATTGTACTGTTGATTCAAATCAAACGGGATTTTATAATAGTAGTTTCATACATGTTTACAATTGTATTGTAAAATATAATCAAACAGGAATAATATATGGTGCCTCAGATTTCTTTTATCATTGCATAATTGATTCAAATTACGTTGAAGGAATTATAGTTGGCGGAGATTCGTTAATAAATTGTGAAATCAAATATAATCAAGGTATAGGTTTGGAAGTTCCTGGATCTGGGGTAACAACAGGTTGTGACATTGAATATAACGTTATCGGAGTACAATTACAATTTCCAGCTTATATTCAATGTAATAAGATTTGTAATAATTCGACATAGGATATGAAGTATACAATAACAACAAATACTAATGCAATAGCTCATAATTATTGGGGCACTACTGATTCAACAATAATCGCCTCTCATATTTATGACGGTTATGATAATATAAATTTAGGGCTGTTAACCTTTATTCCATTAGATACAACGAATTGTTATTTAACTGGATGCAATCTTCAATTAACTACCACTACCTCTAGTGCCACTTGCGGTACTTGTGCCAATGGCTCATCTCATGTTTCTGTTGCCAATGGCTTTGCTCCTTATACCTATACTTGGAATACCTCTCCCATTCAAACTACTTCTCATGCTACCGGTCTATTGCCCGGTACTTATACCGTTTGTGTAGTAGATGCCAATGGTTGCACTGCCTGCCATGCTGTAACAATAGATTCAATAAATTGCAGTACGTTTCATATAGCTGCTTCGTCTGGAAATGCCACTTGCAGCACCTGCCCAGATGGCACCGGAACAGTTGTAGTTACTGGTGGCACTTCCCCATATACCTATTCTTGGTACACCACTCCCATGCAATCCACCGCCACTGCCACAGGGCTTTTGGCTGGCGCCTATCAAGTCTGTGTCCTCGATGCCGGTGGTTGCATTCTTTGTGATTCCGTCATCATCAATACTGGTTATTGCTCCGCCCATTTCAACTTGTCGCCTGATACCATTCCTCATCATTATCTTGCAACCAACATGGCTTCGGGTGTTACGCCAATAACGTATGATTGGGATTGGGGCGATGCCAGTCCGCATGATTTTACGCCTTTTCCAAGCCATACATATGCCGCTGCAGGATATTACACCATCTGCCTCACCATTCATGATGCCGTGGGCTGTGGAAACATGTATTGCAATTCCTTTTATCTGTTAAGGACGGCGAACACTATGGTTTATGTCAATGTGGTGAACAATCTGACCACAGGCCTCAACAACCTTGCAGACATGAACATCATCAGCATATACCCAAACCCTGCCACCAATACCATTACCATCCATCAAACAGCCTTTAAAGCCAATCAAAGTTTCATCATCACCGATGTATTGGGCAATAAGGTATATTCTCAAGCGCTCAATAACGATGAAGAAACGATGGACATATCCAATCTAAGTTCAGGCATTTATTTTTATGAAGTGAATGGCAAAAGAGGGAAAATCATCAAGGAATAATAAACGTAAATCATTGCAAAAAGGCGATACGGTTTGTATCGACTTTTTCATTTTAGATGGTCAATCTCTAAAATATGCCTGCTTCCTTAGGTTATCAGAAAGTTCCTTAAGCTCCTCCTTTCGTTGGTCGCCCAATTCACGGTCGCAATCCACGAATCGAAAATATATCCGCTCCAGTTCAGCCTCATCAAAAATCGATTCAGCCATCTGAAAAACCTCCTCATTTTCCACCGCAATATGATCCAATAAAGCCTCGGCATAGCTGTTCAGGGCTTTTTGAGTTGCTGGATAGTTCTTATCATCAAGTAGCGTTTCAATTTCCTTTATCATGCCCCTGAAATCTTCATGATTGTCGAACATCTCCTTGATGACACCATCCTCCAGCAGTTCATTTTTCTTGCTCATTTCTGGAAATAAAATCAATTCTTCCTTATAATGGTGGTACTTGTCGGCATAATTCCTGAAGAAAGACAGCAGTTCACGAATCGTCATTTCATACAATTCATCCTCCTTACCTATCAACGTTTCCGCCTGCTTTGCTGCATCTATAGCATTGACGATAATCTCATGTTCATCGTACAACATTTTTAAAAATTTATTCATATTTTCTTATTTTATATTTAACTCGTCAAAACTTCTATTTAGATATACCTTTATCATCTCCCTTCGATAGGGTCTTGAATATACATCATTGTCTATCACCCTAGATTTCTTTAAAGCATAGGCAATAAGTTCCTCTCTGGCATTCGCTGCTTGGCTTTCAGCCACTACCGGCTTTGGATCTACACCCCCAAGAGCCATCTTTATCCTGCCATTCTTATTGATGGAAACAGCCGTTGTCAAAGAGGAATAATCCACACTTTGTCTAGGTCTAAGCTTCTTGAAAACAACTTTGTAATCATTATCCATAGGCAGCAACAAGCGGGTTACCAAGGCCATCTTATCCAGATTTCGTGGCTTGATTCCATCACCGGTATAGATGCTTTCAAGCGGCAGATGTTGAATGCCATTCCTGTCAATGACCTCTAATTTTGCATCACAACAAATGAGCACTGGAGCAGTATCTGAAACAAACTTGGAGAAGCAAGCCTTCTTTCCACCTGTGGCTATGCAAATGTCGCCATCACATTTCAGACAATAGCCAACTGCCTCCCTCCACCACTCGCTTTGATTGTAAAAGATGCAACGATTTTCACATAAAACATTACCTCCGATAGTAGCTGTTTTACGAAGCATTGGACTTGCCACAGCATGCGCAGCCACAACAAGGGTTGGGAAATTACCAATGATAAACTTGTATTTCTTGAGATCATCAAGTTTCACCAATGCACCAATCCTCAACATGTTTCCTTCCACGGTAACACTTTTCAATGTTTCTATTCCAGTAATGTCTATCAAACAATTGGTATCGGAGTTGCCTTGAAATTTATTGATGATTACATCCGTTCCTCCAGCAAGATATCGAAAATCATCAGCATGATTCATTGCCAAGTTTATCGCTTCTTCAACCGTGTTCGGTTTGCAATATATTTTTTCTGCTATCATAATTTATACTTGTGCCTTTTCCTTTTCTTTATTTTTCCTGATGCCTTCCAAGATATCCTCAGGCTTTATTGGTAGTTTGGTAATCCTGACACCCACCGCATCAAAAACAGCGTTTGCAATTGCTGGTAAAACCGCATGGATTGCTCCTTCACCAGTTTCCTTAGCACCAAATGGACCTTCTGGATCAATGGTTTCGATGATGTTGGTGTGTATTGGAGGGGTATCCAAAGAGGTAGGGATTTTATAATCAAGAAAGTTATTGTTAACCAACAAACCATTGTAATAAGTCATTTCTTCTGTCAATACTTGCCCTAATCCCATGTGCCATGAACCTTCCAATTGGCCTTCCACAGCCAATGGATTCAATGCTTTGCCGCAATCATGTGCACCCCAAATATTCATAACCTTGACTTGTCCAGTTTCCATATCCACATTAACTTCGGCAACACATGAACTGAAGGAATAAGAAGGGCTTAATCCAGCGCCAGCACCCTTGAAATCCCCCCCCAATTTTGGTGAAATATATTTGCCACTAACATTTACGGCACCCCTTTTCGCCGTAACTATCTCTATTGCTTCATCCCAACTTAAGTCAACAGTCTTATCATTGCTGATTACCCTGCCGTCTGAAAAAATCAATTCTTCAATCGCCACTTCTTTCTTTTTCGATATAGCTTCGGCAATTTCTTTCTTAAGGTTTTCAGCAGCATCTTTTGCGGCATTTCCAGCCATGAATGTAACCCTACTTGAATAACTTCCTAAATCAACTGGGGTAATTAACGTATCAGCAGCAATAACAAATATTTTATCAATGCTTATCCCTAAAACTTCTGCGACGATGATAGCAAGCATGGTGTCACTTCCTTGGCCAATATCATTTGCTCCTGATGCTATCAAAACTCGACCATCAAAATCAACCTTAAGATGAACTACGGATTGTGGCAATTCATTCCAAATAATCGGTAATGCACTTCCACTGATAAAGAAACCACATGCCACTCCAAATCCATGTCCTTTAGGCATTTTGCCGTGTTTATTGACCCAATCCGATTGCTTGGCAACCGTTTCGATTGCCTGTTTAACTCCATTGGAAGTAATGCGGTATTGCCCAACAGTAAGTGAATTAGGCTCAAGAAAATTCTTCTTCCGCATTTCAATAGGGTCCATATCAATCTTATGGGCAATGTCATCTATCATCGATTCAACTGCAAAACGTGTATTTACAGCCCCATGTCCTCGCATGGCACCACATTGAGGTTTATTCGTATAAACACGATGAGTGATGAACCCGAAATTATCCAACTTGTAAGGCGCCTGAAGTAAAACGCCATTATAATAGGAAGTAACCACACCAAAACTACCATAAGCACCGCCGTCTATTGCAACTTTGGCATCCAATACTTTTATCATTCCATCATTGTTCGCCCCCAACTGAATGGTCATTTTTGTGGGATGGCGACCATGATTATTTAAAAATACTTCTTCTCTTGTCAGTTTCACTTTTACAGGTTTTCCTGTCTTTCTAGCAATATGGGCGATTATTATTTCATGGGCAAATGGATCACTTTTTCCACCGAATCCACCTCCAAGATAGGGTTTTATAACTCGAACGCGGCTCAATGGTACTTCCATTGTTTTTGCCAAGGCTCGATGCAGGTAATGTGTGACTTGTGTGGAAGAAATCATTGTCAATCCATTCTCATCCCAAAATGCCGTTGAAGCATGAGGTTCAGTGAAACCATGGTTGATGCCAATCATTTCAAAATCCATTTTCAAAACAATATCAGCATCCGCCAAGCCTTGTTTCTGATCTCCAAAACGTAATTCAGCTTTTTTATGAATGTTATTATTGAACTTTGTAGTATCATGAATTTTTTCATCTGTTCCAATATCATTCATTGATTCTTCGATGGAAAGAAATGCTCTAATAGGTTCATATTCCACTTTTATCATCTTACATGCAGCAGAAGCAATTGTTTCAGAATCAGCAGCTATAGCAGCCACTATTTCCCCAACATACCTTGTCTTTTCAATTGCCATTGCCTCTTCATCCTGCGATAATGGAAGCACTCCAAAAGTAATCGGAATTTCTATGCCGGTAGCAACATATCGGACACCTGGAAATGCCAACGCTTCGGATGCATCTATGTTAATGATTCTTGCATGAGGATACAGACTCCTTACAAATTTTACATGCAATACATCCTTCAATTTATAATCATCCGTATAGTCTGCAATTCCTTGAACTTTCTTAGTCGCTTCAAAGTATGGCCTAGGCACTCCAACAGCACCAGAAACTTCTTTCTTTAATGCCTTTATTGTTGGTTTAACAGTATTCTTTTCTTCAGCATATTCGGCTATTGCCTCAATAATTTTTTTGTAGCCAGTGCATCGGCATACATTTCCTGAAATGGCATCCTTTATGTCATCAATAGTTGGATTTGGGTTTTTATTCACAAAATCCAGTGCGGTAATAACCATTCCAGGCGTACAAAATCCACACTGAATGGCTCCCTTTTCAACGAATTTCTTCTGCAAACCACTTAATTCACCATTTGTTGAAATACCTTCTATAGTGGTGATGCTTGCACCATCAAAACGTATAGCTGGTGTTATGCAACTCAATACTGGTTCATTATTTGCAAGAACAGTACATGCCCCACAACTGCCTTGGCTGCATCCGATTTTTGTCCCTGTCAGTCCAATTTGCTCTCGAATGACATGTGAAAGCATTTGGTGTTCCTCAACCAGCAATTGATGTTTGCTCCCGTTAACAATTAAATTGATTACTTTCATTATTAAAATAAATAAAAATGTGTCTAATAATTTTGGCAAAAATATATCATATATTGTTCCTGTAAGATGATTAATATCATATAATTAAACAATTCCCATTAAAATATAAAAACCTCATAAAGATGGAGACAACCAGATTTTCAATTGAGAATTCATTATAATGGCTTAAAAAAGTATTCAAAGTGGTTTTAGAATTCTAAGATTGATGAAAAGAACTTTTTTTACTACTTATATAATACTGAAAGTAGATGACCTATTTATTCATTGCAAATTTAAAAGTATTATACTCATGAAAAATTGAAATTCATATTTCACCTTTTTGGTGAAAATTTCATAAACAAAACATGACGGCAAAAATATTTTTAATGAATGACCATTCACTTTTTATCTTTGCTCCGTGATACATTATATCTTGAAGCGGCTATTATTTTTTATCCCCACATTGGTGGTCATATCACTTATTGCCTTTATCATCAGCATTAATGCACCAGGTGACCCATTGGATATCATTGTTTCAAGCACATTGAATCATGACGAAGGAGTAGTTATGAATACATCCAAGCAGGATAAAAAAGATTTTTGGCGCACAAAACTTGGTTTGAATCTACCCATATTTTATTTCAGCATCCATCCACTATCAGAACCTGATACATTGTATCGAATTTTCAATAAAGATGAAAGAAAGGCATTGGAAAGACTACTTGACGGATATGGAAATTGGATACCAATTCAAAGTTACTATCATGCCATCAATAAATTTTCTGATGCCGTAAATGAAACCATTAACGACTCATTAAAAATTCCAGTTGATCTAAAATTTGAAGTTCACGCTCTCAAGACTTTTTATGATGATATTACAATTCAATACAAATTAAATAGGGTGAGAGACTTACTTGTTGCATCAGGCTTTAGTTCAATGAATATATTCAATCTTTATAATGATCTGCGAAGCAAATATGAAGAGGTAAAATCGACCAAAACAAGTTGGAAGAACTATGTTCCAACAGTTACTTTTTATGGAACAAAAAATCAATATCATCGGTGGCTTCTCGGTGATGAGTTTGGAAATTCAAAAGGAATTTTGCGTGGTGATTTTGGAACATCCTATATCACCAAACAACCGATATCAGAAATCATTTACAATCGCTTGGGATGGACCATTTACTTTTCATTATCATCCATCATACTTGCATATCTATTCAGTATTCCCATCGGAATAAAAGCCGCAGCAAAAAAAGGGAAAACATTTGACAAAATCTCGTCGGTGATATTGTTTTTGATGTATTCGTTGCCCGTATTTTGGACTGCAACATTATTACTTATGACCTTTGCAAATCCGGATGTTTTCAGTTTGTTTAAACCTTCAGGGGTAAAGCCAACCGAAGGTTTTTCATCTGGGGATTCTTTATTACAAAAAATAATGGTATGCCTACCCTATCTGGTGCTTCCAACCATTTGTTATACTTATTCTTCGATAGCATTCATTTCAAGAACCATTCGGGTGTCCATGATGGATTCATTGTCGCAGGACTATATCAGAACAGCACGTGCAAAAGGCCTTTCAGAGCATAAGGTTATTTACAAACATGCATTTCGCAACTCCTTGTTTCCTATCATTACCATGTTTGCAAACATATTTCCTTTGGTGGTCAGCGGGTCAGTAATTTTAGAATATATTTTTTCAATTCCAGGCATGGGAACAGAAGTCATCAATGCCATTGATGAACAAAATTATCCAATGATCATTGCTGTTTTTACTCTAACCGGATTTTTAACCTTGATAGGATATCTTGTATCCGATATTCTTTATGCCATGGCCGATCCTCGAATAAAACATTCCATTGAAAAATGATGAATATCGAGACAAACAACAAGATGAATGGTTGGAAGAAATTCAAACAAAATCGACTTGCATCAAGGTCCGTATATGTCCTCATATTCATTGTTCTAATTTCGCTTTTGGCGCCAATCATTGCCAATCAAAAACCGCTTTACATCAAGTATAAAGGACAACTATTTTTTCCTGCATTCTCACCAAAGAATTCTTATGAAATAACTGACTCAACTACCGGAATTGTTGAAAGGTTACAATTGGATATATGTGATTGGAAGCACTTGAAATATGAACAGGTCATCTTCCCTCCTATCCCGTATTCTCCAGGTGTTGAGGATTACCAAAATGCCAATTACAAAGGCCCATTTGATGAGCAGGAATATAAAGACAACAGTGACAAGATTGTTCCGATTCCTATGAAATATCATCATTTCTTGGGGACAAACAAACGGGGTGAAGATGTATTATCCTCCATCATACATGGAGCAAAAACGGCCTTGATGACTGGCATCTTTTCCATGCTTATTGCCTCTTTTCTTGGACTATTTTTGGGATGCATTTCGGGGTATTTTGGTGACAGGAACTTAAAGTCTTCCAGGGGCAGCGTCATTGCATTAACGATTGGAGTGTTCTTGGCATTTTATTATTCCATAACCGTTCGGTTTTATACGCTTGAAGATGCGTTGGCCACCTCCCCAGTTTTATTTCTTTATGAAGTTTTTCTAAGCCTTATATTATTCTTTGCAATCTGCTACTTATTCCATTTCATTGGCAGAAAATTATCTGTAAACAAATTTTTGAAGAAGAGCATAGAAATACCGATAGACACCATCATTACCAAGGCGATTGAAATATTGGTTTCGTTGCCACAAATAATCTTGATAATAACGATTGCTGCCATTGCCAAACGCTCGATGGTGAACGTAGTTTTAATCATAGGGTTGACATCTTGGACGGGGATAGCAAGACTTACACGCGCCGAGTTTTTAAGAATCAGGGAATTTGAATATATTGCTGCCGCCAAATCATTGGGGTATTCTCAATTCAGGGTGATATTCCGGCATGCGATGCCGAATGCCATCGGTCCGGCAATGGTTGCCATTTCGTTCGGCATTGCGGGTGCCATCCTAATCGAATCGAGCCTGTCCTTTTTAAATATCGGGGTGCCGATGGATACGGTAAGTTGGGGTCGGTTATTGGCGGAAGGGAGGGAACAGTTTTCGGCATGGTGGCTGGTGGTTTTTCCGGGCATCTGCATCTTTGTTACCGTGACGATTTATAATTTGATTGGGGAAGGATTGCGGGATGCTTTCGATCCGAAAATGAGGTAGGGATTCTTGAAAATTAAGAAGTTTTCCACAGAATTTCTTCTCCCATTTTTTCCGTTAAACATTTTTTTTTCAATGGTTAAGGTTAATGATATTTAGTGAATGTATTGATTATAGGTGTATTTTTATTGTTATTCGTGTTGGATAAGTCATTTATCCAGTTGGATAAATGACTTATCCAAGTGGTTGAGTGACTTATCCATCTGGATAAATGACTTATCCAAGTGGATAAATGACTTATCCAAGTGGTTGAGTGACTTATCCATCTGGATAAATGACTTATCCAAGTGGTTGAATGACTTATCCATCTGGATAAATGACTTATCCAAGTGGTTGAGCGACTTATCCAACTTGATAAACTGGCTATATAAGCCCTCATTTCAAGTTTTGATATGGTGATGGTTTGGTCATTTTTAATTATCATGTGGTTTACGACTGAACTTTAGGGCTGTTTTGCAAATATGGGATTTATTTGGCTGTATATATATAGTATGTGGGCTTCGGCGAAAAGG
>CAIWCG010000039.1 GCA_903911135.1 uncultured Bacteroidota bacterium | reverse complement strand
GGTTATATCATTTAATAACAATTCGTTAGGATGGACGGTGGTAGGCAATATTTACGAAAACCAGGACAAATTATTATAATCATGGAAAATAAAGTAACAAAAGGAAATTTTAAAGAACGACCTGACAAAAGATACGACAGGGAACAAAATAAGCGATAACGGGCTTTATTTGATAGATTCTTTATCATTAGCGAATACTGAATGTGGAGAAAAATTAGAGGCTCGTGGTGAGGAGGTCAAAACTTGTATAAGGACACTTGCAAGGGATTCCATAGAGTTGCTGCATTCCAAAGCCATTTCCGCTAATTTAGGAATAGATATTTTATCTTTGAAAAGTCAATCGGCATCTAATAATTCTAAAGTAACATTGTTGAAAATTGAGAGGGGTATATTGGCAGGGATTGTGCTGATAACAGGGACAATGGCGTGGATATTTAGTCATAAGTAATAGTAGTTTGTTTCATTGTTAAGGGGAATGGCGGCTCGAAAGGGTCGCCTTTCTTTTTGAACTGTTCGGGAATTCCTGACAGTTGGGTAAACTATAAATATTTTGGCATGATATTTGATAAGTTGTTATTCATGGAAGAAAAAGAAATGATGTTTACCACCTCGGATGCGAGGAAAAATATAAGGCAATCCCGGAGAAGCCGTTAGACCCGGACATAAATATAATTAGCGAAGTGGAAGAATTAAAAAAAGAACCAGACAACGTCACTAAAGTGGCGAAGCAAATTAAGGACTTAGCTCCTTTGGAAGTTGCGAGAGACCCAAGGGTCGAAAAACAATTCATTAAGAATTATGAACAAATTCACGGAAGCACCAGAGGCGAAATGATTTACATGGCGGAGAAGTTTCATTTTGGAAAGATTATCAGTGACAATCCAATGTTGCAGAAATGTTCTTCATTATCTCTCTATGGATGTATTATTGATGTTGGAGTACAGGATTTAAGCCTTGATCCAGCAAAGAGAATGTGTTACATTGTTCCAATGGGAGGGCAGGCAAAATTAATGATTAGTGGCGTGGGCGAACTTTATTTGCGACAGAGAGCGGGTCAGATAAAGTACGCTGACAATCCAGTAGTCGTTTATGAAGGTGACATCTTTAAGGTTGGCACAACTAAGGACGGGGCCATTGAGGTGGACTATCAAAAGATATTCCCTCGCAAAAGCGAAAAAATCATTGCAAGTTTTATCCGTATTACTCGTAGTGATGGGAGTATTGATTTTAAAGTTTTCTCATTCGAGGAAATAATGGACTTGAAAGAATTTAGCCCTAATAAAAGCTCCTTAGCATGGGGAAAGGGAATACGAGGTATGGTTGAAGCGAAAACTATCAAACATGCTTTTCGTAACTATCCGAAAGCACCGTTAAAAGTAGATTCTAAATTTGTAATTATGGAAACGGATGTTGTAGAAAAGGATAAGGAGGATATTTATGGAGGTGAACCGGTAGAGGAATTCGTAGAGCATGTAGATGTGACGAATGAAAAGACAGAGCCGGTGACACAGGTATCACAACCAGCGAAGCCAATAGAGGCAAAACCAATTGTTAAGCAAGAAGAAGAATTATATTAACATGGCAGAAGAATTAGAAATTATCAAACCTTCAGAGTTAATCACTTTAGGAGGACAGTTAGCAGAAACGGCGGAAAGGAATGACAAAACTGTTGCCGGAATCAAGGGTGCGAAAGAAAAAATCCTCGCTAAGATTCAGGAAGATAAAGATCAGAATGGTGAAATATCTACTGAAGTGGTTGAAAAAGCCGGTGGTGAAATCGTGAAGTTCAAGAAATCAATGGCAGCCGCCAAAGATCGACGGACACCATTAACACAAACCTTGAATAAGGTTACTAAGATTTTCACTACACAAGAGTCGGAGATGGATAAGATGATTGAGGAGGTTCAGTTAGAACTTAATACCGATGCCAAGTTCAAACTGGACAAGAAGCGTAAAGAAGAAGCGGCTGCACAGTTGAAACTTGATAAGGGTAATGAGTTGATCCAGTTGAAAGTATTTTTGGAAGAAGATTTATCGAAATGCTTCCTCGGTCAGGTGGCGGAGAAAAAAGCCAAATTGGTGAGTATTTTCGAGGGAGCTACCTTAGACACCATTGACCAATTATCTGTTGAAATTAGTGGCTTCCCTACTCATTATGAGGAAGGTTATTATTCCTTATGGAAACCGTCAAAGATGGATTCGAAGTTTCACGATGTTATTGGTAACGCCGAGGACAAAGCCGCATGTAACGAAGTTTTTAAGAAAGTCAAAGAAAGTAACTTGGATCAATTCAGAAAAGATTTTACGGTCGAACTCACTGCCCAAAAAGATGAATTGATACCAAAGATTCCAGGAAAGAAATTGGAATTGGAAGCTGCAAAGGCGGCGGCGGATGCGAAGGCAAAGGCGGACAAGGAGGCGAAGGAAGCCAAGGAGAAAGCGGACAAACTGGTGGCAGAGGCTAAGAGCGCAGCAGAAAAAAAGGCGGCGGCGGAAGCTAAAGAAAAATCCGATAAAGCCGCGGCGGAAGCGTTGGCTGCGAAAGAAAAGGAGGATGCGCTGGCGGCTGATATTAAGACCCGCCAAGAAACCGAAGCCGCGAATGCCATCAAGGTTAATGAAAGTAAAGTGGAGCAAGCCTCGCTGGATATTCAAGAAAAAGCATCCGAGGAGGAAATGAATCTATCAATCAACCACGAAGAGGCCAAAGCCGAAATTTCCAAGACGGAAATCAAAGTCGTTGAAAATTGGGAAATTCAAGTGGTGTCTACTGCGGGCTGGTTGCAGGTGATTATGTTCTACTATTCAAAATTGATGTGTGACGGAAAGTCAGTTGATCAGTTGAAGAAAATTACTCACGACCAGATGGCGAAGGCGGTTGCGAAACACAGGAAGGTTAATGGCTCCGAGTATTGCACTCATAAAGATATTATTTGGGTTGAAGAAATTACGGCAAAGGTAGCTCCTAACAAGAACGATTAATCGTACTGGTAACGATAAGTATTAAGGATGAAACAATAGGTAGTTTAACGGCTTGCGAGTATTTGATAAAGGACAGACTCCTCGGAGTAACAGAATTCATTTCAAATATTAACCGTGATAGTGGTTCGATTCCACCCTTAACACCAACTAATAAATAAATAAATATATGTCAAAAAAGAACGGCGGAAGGCCAACAAAAGAAAAAGAATCCTTAGACATACAAGTCGAAGGAAATACAATCTCTGGAACTCCAGAGGCAATCACGGCAGCGTTAGATAGGGCAACGCAATTAATCAAACGTGAAGGCGAGCAAATCCAACTCCAACGGTCTGGAATAAAGATCGTAAAAGCAAAAATTGCAGACGGCGAGTTATGCGAACTTCACTATCTTCAGTATTATGACAATGCGAAGCCTGACAAAGTCATGCACGAAGGAGGCAATTTGATGCACCCGGATTTCATGGACGCATTCGAACGATTCAAACCACACCTGGCAGTTATTAAAGACATGAAGGAATCAATGGTTTATGATGACGGCGAAGAAATGTTCGATGGCGACTATAAACTGGATAGGTTTGGAAAGTTGAAAGTTACAGGAATAGTTATCTCCGGAGAAGGCGAGCAGGAAGGATTTATTCTTATTGGTCAGAAGTTAATTGGTAAGCGTGTAAATAATGAATTGACATCGAATTGGAAGTTTAATGATGAGATTGACCCTTATAAGTTCATTGACGAGTTTAATGTTTGTTTGAGGAGCCTGGATAATGAAGCTGAAGCGTATCTAAATGGAAAGTTCGGAAAGGCGGCTCAACAGGAGATTGAATTCAAGGACGAAACTCCAGAAGAAATTCCTGAATAACTGGCATAATATTTGATTAATCGGAACTATGGATAAACAATTTTCAGAATCAGAGAAAGATAGAATTGCTGGTAAATCTCAAGAAATACCTACTCCACTCCAATTATTAGTGGAGAAAAAAGAAGCGTTAATGACGGAACTTTTGACGGCTGATACTAAACAGCGTAACCGGATTAAAAAAGCGATTCCGGATTATAATACGGCTATTTCCTTATTGAATAATGGGCAACCTAAAATTGTGTAATGAAGAAAGAACGACCAATATTATTCAGCGCTCCGATGGTTCAGGCTATCTTGGAGGGTAGGAAGGCGATGACGAGGAGGGTTGTGAAGCCGCAACCTAACGAAGAAGGTGTATCATTTATGAAGATATAATTATGAAAAAAGACCAAAGGCAATCAATCGAGCAGATCAAGCTAAAGGAGATTTATAAACTCGCCAAGGCTTTGCAAGATGCGCAGATTATTCATAATACACCGGATCACTTGTTGGAGAAAAATGAGAAGCGATATGGAAAGGTTGACCGAGAAAAGATTGAGAATAATTTGATACTTGCAGAGACGGCTTTGTTTGCCTTTGTGGATGAAAATAGCTGGATAGAGAAATGGCCGAAATAGACTACTTCCAACGCCCCGAAGTTTCAAACTCCACACTCGGCAAACTTGACAAACTTATGAAAGGCGAGCAAGAACTTGACAACCCCGAATATTTCAAGTTCGGACATCTACACGATGCTGTTATTACAGAACCGGAGAAAGTGAATTACTTGAATCTAAGAGTTTTGGACGGGCAATATTCTCAGGAAGATTTTGCCAAAGTCAAGTTGATGAAAGAATCGTTTTTTAAGGATGATTTTTGTACCAAGTTACATAAGGGGTCAAAGTTTCAGCATATATCGGTTAATGAAATAGAAATTACTTACAGGGGGTTTAAATTCTCATTGGAAGCCAGGTGCAAATGGGACGGATGGAAACCGCCAATAGGATGGGAATTGAAAAGCACAGTCGCCACTACTCAAAAAGCCTTCGAGGAACTTTGTACCTACTTTCATTATAATCGTGCTGGTGCCTGGTACATGGACATTGCGGGAATAGATACTTATGTGATGATCGGTCAGAGCAAGAAAAATCCGAAGTTACCACCATTCAGAAAGATCGTTAGAAGGGGGGATGATTTCTATTTATCTGGCAAGGCAGAATATGAGGAGTTGGCTTTTAAATACTGGAGTTTAATTAATAATTTTGGGATATGACCGAACCAAAACTATATAACATTGACTGCATGGAGTTGCTTCGTAACACTCCAGACGGATTCTATGAACTTGCCATTGTTGATCCTCCGCATGGGCTTGGTGATAGAACAATGAATGGTGGTTGTGATAAAAATAGTCAGGTTAAGTTTAAAAAAGATATTATAAAGGGATGGGACAATAACGTACCATCGAATGAATATTGGAAAGAATTGTTTAGAATAAGCAAAAATCAAATTATTTGGGGTGGAAATTACTTTGGCTTACCTGCACACCGTTGTTTCATTGTGTGGGATAAAATGACCTATGTACCCACAATGAGCCAAGTAGAGCAAGCGTGGACTTCATTTGATAGTCCTGCAAGGTTGATAAAAATAAATAGTACTCAATTAGACAGGGAACACCCTACCCAAAAGCCGATAAAACTCTACAAATGGCTTCTCGAAAATTACGCCAAAGAAGGGGATAAAATATTGGACACACATCTTGGGTCAGGAAGTTCTTTAATCGCAGCATACGAGTACGGATTTCAATTCACAGGATGCGAATTGGATGCTGATTATTTCGCCGCAATGATGAAGCGGTTTAATAACTACAAAAGTCAAGGTAAATTAGAGTTTGTATGACATCCAAAGGCGAAATAGAACGTACCTCAAGCCACTTCAAAATTACCTTCAGGTTTAATCCGGTGCTTTTGAATATCATAAGAGGATTTATCCAGTCAATAGGACTTACGCCCGGGCAATGTTACCGATCAAATGAGAAGTCTTGGAATATTCCTTTGTCTTATGAGGTTCAGGTTTTGGTATTTGCAGAGCAGAACCAATTTACTTTTGTCGGCGAAAGGCAAGCGGAGAAAGATTTCGTTATGCCAGAGATGCCGGAGCTGACGATTGATATACCTTTGTTGTTTAAACCATTTCCCTATCAACAGAAAGGAATTGCGTATTTGATAGAGAAGGAAAGGTGTATTTGCGGCGATCAGATGGGTCTTGGTAAAACGTTTCAGACGATTGGAGCCATTGAAGGATTGAAAGTTTTAGGAAAAGATGCAACACCTTCTTTGATTATCTGTCCGGCTTCTCTAAAGATAAATTGGCAAAGAGAGGTCAAGAAATGGACAGGGAAGAATGCAGTGATTTTAGATTCGAGAAACATTCGATTTATGCCACAATTAATAGAAAATAATGTTGAATATTTCATCACTAACTACGAGATCTTGAAAAAGTTTTTTGTCGCTGAAATCAAAGAGAGCAAAAAGTTCACGATGGCGGATATTGTTTTTAATGGTAACAAAGAGTTTTTTAAGAGTGTTATCATAGACGAAAGCCACCGGATAAAATCTTATGGAACCTTACAGACCAAGCTATGTAAAGGAGTTTCGCAAGGAAAGAAATTCATCTACCTTCTCACCGGAACTCCGGTAGTAAATAAACCAATGGACCTTAGTTCTCAATTGGGAGTGATAGATCAATTTCACAGGTTCGGAGGGTACAAACATTTCAATAATCACTTTTGTGCGGGTAAAAAGCAAGCCTCGAACCTGAAAGAGTTGCAATATCTACTAAAGACATATTGTTTCTACAGGCGCGAAAAAACGGAGGTAATGAAAGATTTGCCGCCTAAGATGCGACAGAATATTATTTGTGCTCTCGACAGGGAACATTGGATTGAATACCAGGAAGCAGAAAGAAATTTGATCGAATACCTCAAGAACTATAAATCAGCAACCGATGAAACTATTGCTAGATCCATGAGAGGCGAAGTAATGGTCCGGATAGGCATCCTTAAAAATATCAGCGCAAGGGGTAAGTTAAGAGATGTTTATTCATTCATTGACAACATGGTTGAATCTGGGGAGAAATTGATTGTCTTTGCGCACTTAAAAGAAATTTTTGTCAGACTGATGGAGCGTTATCCGCATGCCGTTAAGATCACTGGCGGAGACTCCCAGGACGAGAGGCAGTTATCAATTGACAGGTTCCAAAACGATCCTAAATGCAAGCTGATATTTTGTAGTATAAAAGCTGCTGGTGTAGGAATCACTTTAACGGCAAGCTCACAGGTAGGATTTATTGAAATGGACTGGACCGCAGCCGCCATGGAACAATGTGAAGATAGGGCGCACAGGATAGGGCAGCAGGATAATGTTACATGCACTTACTTCATAGGCGACAGGACTATAGACCAATATATTTACGAGGTAATTAACAGGAAGCGCGCAATTGCAAACGAAGTTACGGGCGGAGAAAATAACATCGAGGAAAATGTTATCGAAGGGCTTATGAATATTTTCCTACAAAAAGAAAAAACAGAGGTATCAGGCACGATTATTGATAATGATTTTGTTTTATACGAATAATGGCTGGAAAGAAAGGAAATATAAGGCGAACAGGGATATTTTGGAGATATTCTCATGAAGAACTCCAAGAAATGAAAAAAATGTTTCTTGCCGGCGAAGAAAGAAAGGTCATTGCTGAAAAATGGAAATGCCATATTAACACGCTGCCACAATTAAGAAGTTTATTAGGGTTGCCGCCATTCCAAAGGAATCCGATTCGTTCAGTTTATCAGATTAAAGAATTTTCCACTAATGAAGTTTTAATGACGGTTAAGGGATTAAAAAATTTAGGTGATGCTTGTTGTCGTTCTCATCAAACCATTGCAAAACACTTGCAAGGAAAGGCAAAAAGTACGAGTTATAAAGGAAGGAAGGTAATAGTAACAAAAATAAAGAAATGAGCGAATTTAACGACTATAAACGAATGAAAAGACAACGATACTACTTTCTCATCATAGGAGTAATTATCGGATGCCTGGCGACAAATTATCAGCTAAAACGACCGCTTAATGACCTTAATGCTAATGTTGAAAAACTTAAAAGAGAGGTTAATAGTCTTGATAAACTTATGGAAGATAAAAAATGGGCAGCCAAGAATCAGGATTCTTTGATTTGCCGCGAGAAACTTATTAAATATGGGAAATACTTGGGAAGATAATGAGAAGATTAACGATAGATTTATCAAGAGGTATCAAAGCGTTCTTGCATCAGTCAAAGAGATTGATAAAATGACTTACGAAAAGCTCACTCCCTCGGCACAGCAGCGATATAAGGTTCTTAATGGATGGTTTGAGATGAATGAAGATGAATATTTTACCCTTATAAATATTACTGGCCTTATATTGAATAAATAAATTTATGGAAGAAGGCTTTATAAAGATTTCAAGGGGAATTTTAAACAACCCTATTTTTGCTCACCAAACCGCACTTAAAATTTGGTTATGGTGCTTATTAAAAGCAACCTTCAAGGAGCGGCACGTTTCTGTAAATGTGGGTAGGGGAAATATAATTGTTAAACTACTTCCTGGGCAGTTTATTTTTGGTCGCCATAAGGCAGAGGATGAACTTGGAATTGATGGCTCTACAGTATATAAATGGATCAATAAGTTCCAAGACGAATACGATATGATAAAAATAGAAAGTAACAACCAATATTCTGTTATTTCTATTATTAATTGGGAGGAATATCAAGAAAAAGTAACAACCAAAAGACAACCAAAAGACAACCAAAAGACAACCAATGAGCCACATAATAACCACATAATAGCTACATTAGAGCCACATAATAACACAAACAAGAATGATAATAAAGAAAAGAATGATAATAAAGAAAAGAATGAGGGTGGCTTTAAAAATATAGAAACTATTACAACTTTCGAAAATTCAGAATTAGAATCGGTATGGTTGAATTATTGCTCTATGAGAAAAAAAATGAATTGTGAAATTGGAGAAATAACTAAGCCTGAAATTTTAAAACAGCTTGAAATGTTAAGTAATAAAACCGATACTAACAGGATTGCAGTTTTATCGCAAAGTATCAGAAATAATTGGAAAGACTTATATCAAATTAAAGAAAATAAAAATGGAAAAAGTGAACTCCCAGGAAGAATCACCAGCGCAGGGTCAGATTTTAGTAAGGACTAACCTTGAGGAGATAAAAGCCCTCCAGGTAGAAGCTGAAAAGAAAGCCCGATTAAGAAGGTTTAAACTACCTTATTCGGAGAATGACTTCAAAGAAATTATCATTGAATTTGGAAATGTTATACTACTTGAAAAAACACCGCTAGTTCCGAATGAGCCAAAACCTGAATTTATTATTGATGAAGGAAATGAAAGTTTGATCAATGAACTTTATTGGTATTCCAGTCACGATGATAAATTTATGGGAAATCTTATGAAGGGAATTATGGTCGTTGGTCCGGTAGGAACCGGTAAGTCGGTAATTATGGAATCTTACCAAAGGTTACTCAACCAATTTTCAAAAAATTATACAAACCTTCCTCAAATGAAGTGGTATAAATCTTATGAACTATTTGATAAGATAAAAAATGAAGGGATGATTGATTTAAAAGCACCTGTTTTTATTGATGAGCTTGGTAGGGAAAAAAAGTCAGGCAAGGATTATGGAACCGATATACAGCCGGTGATAGAATGGCTGATGCAGCGATATGATTTAGGAACACTCACTCACGGAACTTCCAATTACAAACTTGAGGACTTATGTAAGCTGGATATGTACGGAGAAATGCTTGGTGACCGGATTAGGTCAATGTTTAACTTTATTGTGTTGAACGGTAAGAGCAGAAGGAAATGATTGAACTGATAGGCGAAAACTTCACTAACAAATCAATGAAGCGAAGGAATAAGACGGGTAAAATGTTTGAGGATGAATATTCAAATAATAGTTGTATGAGTTCTTATAATATTTGCGAATAAAATGCCAGAATTCCAACTCACTATTAAGATGATTAAACGCTATGAGAAACTTTCCACGGCGAAGATTAAGCTAAAAGCCATTACAGTTTTCAACGCCTGGATAAGAAATAGGGATTCAGGAAGCACCTGCATAAGTTGTGGTTTATTTAAAGGAGATCAAGCCGGACATTTCTACGCAGCGGGAAGTTTTAATCACATGAGATTCTTGGAAGATAATTGCCACCTTCAATGTACCCAGTGCAATTTTTTTAAGCATGGCAACCTTATTCCATACCGGATTAATCTCATTAAAAAAATCGGAATTGAAAGAGTTGAAAAGCTCGACTTGCTCGCTGCCGACAAAGGGTTCCATAAAGACGAAAGATTGAGATTTATTGAAATAATATATAAATACTCGTAATGGAAAAATACAACAAAGCCGCTGTTAGGCGTAGTACGGGTTTAATAACTAAAATTTAAAATATGATACAAGAATTAGTAAAGCAATGGGAGGAAAACAAGCACAAGCTTGAAGAGTACTTCAAAACAACAAAGCAAGAAGAGTATTCATCAAGCTACAAGCAAATAGTAGCGAAAGTGTTTGAACTATGCTTACCAAAAGCGGATGATTATAGTGGCTTTGATTTAAGTAAAATGACTGTAATTGATGATGTAGATTTCCAAGGTACACAGATATTCATTATACCAAAAGACACTTATCAGCCAAGTGTAGGAGATTATGTAATGACAAACACTTACTATGGTAGCTGTTCGGGTTGTGATACTCTTCAAGGAATTTGTAGTTATAAAGATGATTTACCAACGGATGAACAAGTTAAGGGGTATATGACCCTTGCTTTACATTTGGTGCAGAAACTTAAATGGTTAGGTGAAGATTAGTATTACGCCTAACGTTTTGCAGCTATACGCTCGTTTTAATGGCGCATAGGTGCTGTTATAACCAGTTGCGGTTAATTAACAACAAATGTTGATACGAAGATGGAAACAGTTTTAAATAATTTTTGTGCGGAGGGTCTTAATGTTCTATCATGTTTTGACGGGATGTCATGTGGACAATTAGCATTACAGAAAGCCGGAATAAAAGTGAAACAGTATTACGCCTCTGAAATTGATAAGTATGCAATACAAGTAACTCAAAAAAACTTTCCTGATACTATTCAACTTGGAGATGTGACACAGGTGAAGGGTGCTGATTTGCCAAAGATTGACCTTTTATGCGGGGGCTCGCCTTGCCAAAGTTTTTCATTTGCTGGTAAACGCAAAGGAATGAGTACGAAATGTGAAACCGAAATATTGACTTTAGAACACTATTTGGAATTGAAAGCCGAAGGGTACGAATTTGAAGGGCAAAGTTATTTGTTTTGGGAATATATGAGATTGCTAAATGAAACAAGGCCAAAATACTTTTTACTGGAAAATGTAATAATGGGCGAAAAGTGGGAAAAGATATTAAGCAAAGCAATTGGAGTAAATGCCATTGAAATAAATTCTGCTTTAGTATCTGCTCAAAATCGTAGAAGATTATACTGGACAAATATTGGAATGCAACCAATGGGTTTATTTGGCGATTTTGCAAGTATAATACCACAACCAAAATACAAAGGTATTTTATTGAAAGATATTTTAGAAACTGATGTTGCTGATAAATATTTTTTAAGTGGCAAAATGTTAGATTATTTAAACAGCCGAAAAGCAAATTACAACAATGGTAAAATCAATTACAAAACTGAAAATGATATTGCAAGTTGTATAAATGCAAGTTCCGGAGCAATTGATATTTCAGATAATATAATAATTGACACTAACCGAAAAGCACGTTGGTTTACTGCTGGTGGAAATAGTGGTGGTTTACATTCTCAAATGGATTTAGTAGTTCACAACACAATGCCAAGAAGTTCAAAAACAGGCAAAGGCGGAACTGGTCCATTATCTCGAAATGATGGGAAAACTTATTGTTTAGATACAGGAAATACAAATGCAATAGAAATGGTTGGAGCAATCAAATTTGGAAGAACTGACGAAGCTAAAGCATTACGAAAAGAAAGTATGAAAAATGGTAAAGATTACACACCATTTCAAGCAAAAGAAATTAGCGGAATTGATTATGAAAAAATGGGAACGCTTACAACAGTACAAAAAGATAATTTAGTTGAATATTACCCTTGTGATTATAGAAGTGATGAAGGCTTTAGGATTAGAGCAAATGGCAAAGCACCAACACTTACAAGAGGTGCAGAAACAAGTGGTACACAATACAATAGTTTAGTAATGCAGTTAAACCCATCAACTGAAAGCGGTGGAAAACAACCTTACCAACAAAACAGAATTTATGATACAGATGGAATTAGCCCCGCCTTAATGGCTCAAATGAGTTGTGGCACTCACGCCATAAAACACGAAAGAAAAATAAGAAGATTAACACCTTTAGAGTGTGAAAGACTGCAAACTGTGCCTGATATTGAAAATAATGTTATCTTTGCACTATGTTACGAACAAGCAAAGAATTATGTAAATGCGGTAAGCCAAAATCCCAAGTTGCTAAAACTTGTTTTGGATGCCGAACAAAGCGAATTAAACGAACTTGTAAAAAGTGTTTGGTTGAATATGAATGTAAACCATCAATCAATAAAACATACTGCTCAGCTAAATGCAGATATGCCGATACAGCAACAAACAAATCAATTCATAAAAAGCAATCCGCAAGAGAGCAATATAACTGCAAGCAGTGCGGGGAATACTGCGATAAGCAACGGTCAAAATCAAGGGGCGGATATTGTTCCGCAAAATGTTTTTATATCAATAACAGAGGGGAAAATAACGCATTGTGGGCAGGAGGTATTACTCCCGAACGCCAATCATTCTACAATACAAAAGAATGGAGGCAATCCGTTAAAGATGTTTGGAAAAGAGATAATGCAAATTGTAGAAGATGTGGAGAAAAGTTTGAACATAAAAAAGGACAACAATTTCATATCCATCACATCAAATCTTTTAAGCATAAAGAATTTAGAACAAGCATTGATAATTTATTACTTGTTTGCAAAAAATGTCATAACTGGATTCACTCCAGGCGCAACACAAATAAAGAGTTTATCATTAAGATTTAGTTTGAAAGATGGCTACACAAGCTGTGTTTCAGATAGCCAACGATATAGAATGCTTGGCAATGGGTGGACAGTTTCTGTGGTTTCCCATATTTTTTCTTATTTGCCTAAAGTATGACGGCTGTATTAATTAAAGACAAGGTTAATCCACTCCACCCAGATAGGTTCTTTGGAAAGAAAGGTGATAAGGTGGAGGATTGTGATTGCGGTAAATCCTGGTGTCACCGTCATATTGTCGCAAAGTGGTTGCAGAAGGAATTGAAAGAAGAGGTTAAGGAATTTAGGTTTGCAGATCCGGAGCCGACGAAGCCGAAAATAGTGCAGGGAAATTTATTTTAATCATGGAAAAGATAATTAAGAATCTCCAAGAAGCCTCCGAAGCAATAGAGGAGTTTGATCCTGACCATAAGGACACCGATTTATTTATGACGCTTTGTGAAATTGAAACGATGATTAAGGATTTAAAAGATAAACAATAGGCGTTTCATGGACGCTTGATAGGGATGGGTCAGATGTGCAGCTGGCAATTAGAAGCCTCGGTAGAAATATCGGGGCTTCGGACATTAAAAGAGAAACCGCCGAAATTTGCATTCCGGCGGCTCTTTGTTTCTTATCGGACTTCATGAAGCACCTACGATAATATTTTCTTGATGGCGCAAAGATATAAAAAGTTGCGAAAATGCTAACACAATTACAGAAAGATTTGCTAATTTTGCAGCCGATGAAAATTTTTATCGTTTCAGTTGATGGCAAGGCACAGGATAAAACGTGCACCTCTTTAAAGGCTGCATGTGGTCAGGCGGCGGTGAGTTATTCCCAGGCAAGCAGGGGAAAGAGAATGTTTATAAAAGATGAAAGCTTTGTGGAGATAAAAGAATCAAGAGTGGTTAAAGTCAAGGGAAGGGGAAAGAAATTTTAAGTAATAAATATGGAAATAACAATCAAAAATCCGAGTAATCTGCCTTTGATAGACTATCGGAAAATTAAACCTTTGCAGCCCGATTCGTATAAGGATTTGACTAAAAAGAATTTTGAGAAGCTCGGAAACTCAATCAAGCGGCATGGATGGATTTCACCATTTGTCCTTTGGCAAGATGGAGAGGATTTTTATACTACCGATGGACACCAGAGGTTAAGATGGCTGAATAAAACACAGCCGGAAACAGTGGAATATCCTTATTTATTGATTGAAGCGGCAGATAAAAAAGAGGCGGCAGAGATTTTATTGGCATGGGACAGTCGTTATGGAACTAATACTCAAGAAGGGCTGGAGGAATTTGTGGCTACCTTTGAAGTTGACGATGAATATGTGGAGGAAATCGTTAATCAGCCATTCATATTTACGGAGGAAAAGGAGGTTGCCGACCCGTTTGATGACGAAGGTATTAAAAATAAAAATCAGTACGGAGTTATCGTAGTTTGCGAAGGCGAGGGGCAGCAGGAAGAAATATTTAATCGCCTTACTGGCGAAGGTTTAACTTGTAAAATAGTAGTAACATGATAATAAAAGTTAGAAACGAATGTGAAGATTTTAACGGCTACAGATCGGCACGGGTAAAATCATTATTTAACGCCGAGCGCGGCAATACGTTTGAGATGGATGCCGACCTCCCTATTGAGGATATGGACTGGCAAATAGGGTTAATCGTCGGGCAGAGCGGAAGCGGCAAAACTTCAATGGGTAAATTATTAATGGGGGGGGGCAAAATGGTTGATTTATACGGCGGCTGGGGTAATACGCCTATTGTGGAGGAAATTGCGCCCGATGGCGACTTTAACGCGGTAACGGGCGCGCTTGCGAATGTAGGGCTTGGCGATGTTCCATCATGGCTCCGCCCTTTCCGATACTTATCTAACGGGCAGCAGTTCAGGGCAGGGCTTGCGAGGTTAATTACCGAAGCTCCGGATGAGGCAATTGTTGACGAGTTTACTTCCGTTATTGACAGGCAAATTGCCAAGATTGGGGCGATGGCTTTCTCAAAAGGATGGCGAAGGAATAAGGGGAAGAAAATAATATTGCTCTCCTGCCATTATGATATTGTCGAGTGGCTGCAACCCGATTGGTGCTATGATACTTCTACAAAGGAGTTTAAAAAAAAAGCGCAATCGGGGGCAGACCAAAATTCGAGTTGGAAGTTCGGAAGGTCAATCAGTCCTACTGGAAATATTTTAAACCGCATTACTATTTAGACTTGCCCATGCCTCCCGCTGCCGAATATTTTATAGGAACCGTGAATGGTGAGCTGGTTTGCCACCTTGCCGTTTGCCCATTTTTTACGGCAAACGCTTACAGAGCGACTCGCTTAGTTGTTATGCCGGAGTGGCAGGGTGCGGGCGTTGGCACAAAGTTCTTGGAGTACCTCTGCGAATACCATAAGCAGGGTAACGGGCGATGCAATAAGATACTTCCAACATTATTTCACACATCCCATCCGCAATTAATTGGATACCTTTCAAACTCGCCAAAATGGGTTTTGAAATCGCAGTCAATGTTTGGCGGGGATAAAGTTAAAAGCGGCAAATCAATTATGAGGGCGCAAATCAGAAGTGGGGGCACAATGAAAACCGGCAAATCAGGGGGCTACGGCGGGCACTTCCGAGCCGTTCAAGGGTTTAAATATATTGGTACAAAATGACACTTGGATTTACGGAAATAAAGAACGGCAAGCCGACAAATTTTAAGGAAAAAATTTTGTCAGGCGAGAAGATACATACCATTCGCGAGAATAAAAAGGGAAGGTGGCGCAAAGGAATTATTTTGAATTTTGTTACCGGAAGCCGCACGCCGCAAAGGAACGAGTTTAAAACCTCGTCAATAATTTCAACGCAGGAAATAACCGTTAATGGCAGCAAGGTATATATTGAGGGTAAATTGATTTCTGATATAGCCGCTCTTGCGATTAACGACGGGTTTTCCAACGCGGAATCGTTTTTTGAATGGTTTAATGGAGATTTTGAGGGGGTAATAATTCACTGGACAAATTATAAATATTAGTATGAAGGTTTACATTTACGATCGGGGTCAAAAGGAAATAACGAAGCTTTGTGAGGAGGTTTTAATTAAAAATGGTTTTGAAATATCTGATGAAAAATACGGGTGCTATTATGCGGTTGCCCCCTGGTGCGATAGGCTAATACCTGATGACGAGCTTAGAATATTCAAGGGCGGCGTGCTGATATTCCATCCGTCGTTACTTCCTATTTACAGGGGCAAAAATGCCGTCAAGGACGCGTTTAAGAACGGGGATAAATATACCGGAGTTACGTGGTTTTGGGGCGCAAGCGGGTATGATAAGGGGGATATTTGCGAGCAGGCGGTACTTCGAATAAATGAAATTACTCCTTCAGGGTTTTATTATAACCAAGCCGTACCCGCCGCGATCTCCCTCCTTGAATTTATCTGCAAGGATTTAAGTAAGGGGGTAATAAGATCACGCCCGCAAATTTTAACCGCCAGCCTGCCGAAACGCTTACCCAACGAATCAATAAGTGAAAATGGAAGAAAATATTAAAGAAGAAAAACCAAAGAAGCTCACCAAGAGCCAGGAAAGGTTCTGTAAAGAATATTGCTGGGACTTTAATGCCGCCCGCTCCTACCGAGTTGCATATCCTGAATGTAGCGAGGAGGCCGCGGGAGTTTGCGGTCATAAATTGCTTAAAAAAGCTAATATTCAAGCCCGCATCAAATACCTTCAGGCGAATCTTGCCGAGACTTCAGGCATTTCAAGGGAAATGGTTTTGAATGAATACCGCAAGATGGCTTTTCATTCCTTCGATAATTTATTAGACGGCAACTGGATTAAGAGAAAGGATTTTGACAAACTTACTGATGACCAAAAAGCGTGTATCGAATCGGTAGAGTATAACGCCACCCGCAAAAAAATTACTTCCAAAGACCCGAATCAAAAAGATAAAATCGAGGTAACGGTTGAATGGTTAAAGATTAAACTCTATGACAAGAATAAGGCTTTGGAAAATATCAATAAGATGCTTGGGTTTAATTCTCCGGACAAGCTGGAAGTTAAAGCGGAAGGTACTACGATTATAAAAGTAGGATATGGCAAAGAGGACGATCCGAATCCAACTGAATCCTAAACTCTTTAATCCAATTTATTTTCACTTAGAGGAATCTTTTGCAAATCCAAAAATAAGATATATTTGGCTTTATGGAGGTAGTTCAGCCAGCAAGACGTTCTCGGTAGTTCAGCTCACCATTAAAGAAATGATGGCGCAGGAAAACTACAACTCACTGGTGCTGCGAAAATACCACGTAGATATTAAGGATTCTATCTATGCCGATTTCAAGAACATTATCACCAATTGGAATCTTGGCGAATTTTTTATAGTGCAGCAGGATTACATTAAATGTAAAATAACAGGCAGCTATGTCCGATTCAGAGGGCTTGATGACTCGGAAAAAGTCAAGGGAATTTCGGGATTCAAAAAAATAGTCATGGAGGAAATTTCTCAATTCGAGGAGGAGGATTATAAGCAGCTTCGAAAGAGATTGAGAGGAATGGCGAACCAACAAATCATAGGAATCTTTAATCCTATTTCAGGGGAGCACTGGATTAAAACCAGTATCTTTGATTTGGAGGAACTAACCGAAACTAAATCCGATGTTACAGGGCAATGGCTGAGCAGGGAGGAGAATACGGTTATTTTTAAAGTAAATTATACGGACAATAAATACATAGTTGGACCTTACTACACGGATCAGCATGTTATTGATGACTTTGAAAAAGATAAAATCAATGATTATAATTATTACAAGATTTATGGACTCGGCGACTGGGGCAAGCTAAGAAAAGGTGGCGAATTTTGGAAGGACTTTAAAACTGAAAGGCATGTCAAGAAAAATCCGGTTACTCAATTCCCTGCTATGTTTAATCCAGAACTACCAATTCATTTAAGTTGGGATAAAAACGTACATCCATACCAGCCTTGTAGCGTGTGGCAATATCAAATCATTGAAGAAAATGGAGTGGTGAAAGAGAGGATTTTAAGACAGATTGATGAGATTGCGCTTGCCGATCCACTCAACAGGGTTCACTATGTCTGTAAGGAGTTTGTTAAGCGTTACCCGGTAGAAATAGTGAAAGGGTTGTTTATTTATGGCGACCGGACAGCAATAGCAGATGATTCTACGGTAGAGAAAGGCAGGAACTTTTTCACGCAGATTATGGACTTATTGAAAGACTATCACCCAGCATTAAGGTTGCCCGGAGCGAATCCTTCAGTAATACAATCGGCGAACTTTGTTAATGATATTTACAGGTTCAATTACAATGGTATTTCGATAGAAATAGGAGACAATTGCAAGAAATCAATCCATGACTACCAATATGCTTTAGAGGACGAAAATGGAGGGCTTTCCAAGACTACGAAAAAGAATCCCATTACCGGAGTTACTTATCAGGAATTTGGGCATTTGTCAGATTGTAAGAGATATGTGGCTACGATGTTGCTCGCGAAAGATTACGCCGAGCACCGCACTAAATCCAAATCGGTAGTAATGACGATGGGAAAATATACGAGTAAAAATATTTAGGCACGATATTTGATAAAGGTTTACAGATGCCAACAGGACTAACAATATTCATTCTCTACGCAGCCTTGATATTAGCCACTTCTTATTGGATAATATTTCACACTCACGATGAGATTAATGTTTTTATCGAGCAAAAGCCGTCAAGCGATCCCGTTACAAAAGAAATTCTTGACAAATTAAATGAGTTGATAGCGAACAGCATTAGAGATGATTTAGTTATAATTGACGATGAGAAAGGCTTCTTTGTTTATGACAAGCGGAAGGATAGTTATACCGCACTTGACAAGGAAAAATTTAAAAGTTTATTTCCATGAGCCAATTAACCTTATTCCAAAAACCAGTCCCATTAAGGATGTGCTATGTAAAAGCCGCTCCCAAAGAGTTGTTAAGGCTTGAAGAACTTGGAATAGTCAATAAGCCCGATGTTACCGATGAATCCATATTAAGGGTTTCAGGATGCAAGGGAATCAACAAAAAGACCATTGAGGTATTGAAGATTATATTGAAGCAGAATAAAAGGGATTTATAAAACTTTTGTTTTATATTAATTTTTATTCGTAATTTTGCCGCCATTATGTATTTAAGAAAGTTCGACTATAAGATTTCCATGCAAACGAATCCGCTTGCAGCATTGGAGCAAAGCGATCATAATGTTCTACAGCAAGCCGAGCGATACGCAGAGGAACTGATAAAATCCAGACTCGCGCAGAAGTTTGATTTTAGTCTTGAGTTCACCAGCACAGATACCTTTGTGTTTAATAAAGTATATAATGGATATAACAGGGCTTATTTAGATTTCCCTGTTTACGATCCATCAAAGACCTATCCAACAATAGGAAGCATAGCAAGCATAGCAACTGGAGCAAACCAAGGGCAATGGGTATCTATTGCAGCAATTGGAACGCCAGAAGCATTTACGCCAGCACATTGGAAGTTAGTAGGGCAGTTGAATGATATTTTCTACATTGCGTTACCAGCACCGGCTTTTAATGTCTTGGGAAAATATTTGGTAGGAGACAAGGTTTTCTACAAGAATAAAATCTATCAAGCTATCCTACAAAGTGCAGCAAGAGACCACCAGAGCGTTTTAAATGCTATTGAATATTCTAATATCGGATTTCCAAATTTCTTTCCAGACGATACTGTAAATGGCTTTAAACAATGGGGAGTAGGAGTTGCTTACTCTGTGAATTGTAGTATTTACGACCATGTTTTATATCCTAACTCGGTTCCTACAGATTTCCCTACATGGTCCGCCGGAAGTTATTCTTTGAATGCTATAAGGAATTATGGAGGAGTGATTTATTTTAATACCTTAGCAAATAACACCGCGATCCCTGGAGCGGACCTTACTTGGCTTCCTATCACTTGGACGGCTGGAGATAATCGTTGTCAGGAAATCTTAAAGGGCTATGTAGATGTTTCATTATGGAGGATGAGTTCGGCAATGGCACCGAGAAGCGTTCCGGAATACCTACAAAGAAACTACGAAGATTTCACGGGAATAAATGATGAGAAAGGTGTTAAGATTCAAGAAGGATGGATTGATCAGGCGAAACGAGGCGATGTTATTCCTAATTTGATTTTGACAAATCCGACTTACATAGGAGTGGCTTTCGGAGGTACTACTAAGGCTAATAATAATTTTTAATGAAGTCAGAAACCTCATTTATCATTCTTAGTTTTCAGGACGCACCGAAGCAGCCACCATTCAATTACGAAGGCGAAGGAGGATGGACCAACAGGAAGCATTTCATTCAGAAAGTTTTCACGCTTACAACCAAAGAAGGTTTCTTAGGAATGTTTAAAAAGAACCATGTTGATATTGAACCGTTGATGGACGATAATAATAATTACATCGGATTTGATTCTTTGGAAGATGCTAAATTAGAGATTGACTCTTATAAAAAACAGTTGCCTAAAACAATTTATGTGAAATGAGTACAGATTCACTATACTTTGATTCACCTGCATTTGACAAAAATGATACTTCTTGGCATAAGAAGCCTCAAAAAAAAGAAGGAAAATATCCTCAAAAAAAATTTAGAAAAGGCAATAATTCTAAACGGAAAAAGAGATGAAAACAATAGTTTATAAATCAGCAATCCCTACAGCCAAGGTCATAATGGACAGACCGAAGAACTTATTCTCTCCACTTGGTACAGGAATAGGAGGCAATCAAATGTCTTATATTTTACCGCCGAACATGAGACCGCCGAATCCAAAAGATTTGAGGACCTATATCGCTCCGGTACAATTTGCGAGAGTTCGTGCCGACATAAGTTCTATCGTAGAAGCAGTAAGCGAAGCCGAGCAAGGCTTCTATCCGCATAGGGTTAAGTTGCAAAGATTGTTCATGGGAATTGATGACAATCTTTTTATTAAATCTTGTATTGAGAGACGGCGTGAATTGACACTTTTGAGAGATTTTCATTTCGAAGATGATAAAGGAAATATTGACGAAAAGACCACCGAACTTTTTCAGAAAGAATGGTTTTACGATTTTAGAATTCATGCCTGGAATGCCAAGTTATACGGTTACTCATTGATTCAAATTTCAGATATTGACAAATCTACAGGAGTTCCCTATGAGATTTCTATAGTTCCAAGAGAACACGTTTCACCAGATCGAAAAAATGTTACTACTTTTATCTACTCAATAGGCGGAGCGGTGTTTCAGCCGCAAGAAACAAAAGATTATCGAGTAACGGAGAATGATTTCAGTGGTCATGCTATCTGGGTGCCAACCATTTCAGAGCAAGGGCATTCAAGTTGCGGTTATGGAATGTATTACAATCTCGCAGTGGCGGCAGTATTTTTGAGAAACAATTTAGGTTTCAATGCCGATTATGTAGAGATGTTTGCCCAGCCTTTCCGACATGCCAAGACAAATCATATTCCTAACTCACCAGAATGGAATCAGTTGGCAAAGCTCCTTAATGACATGGGAAATTCAGGTTGGGCAATAACAGGAATGGATGATTTAATTGATTTTGTTGATGCTAATAAATCAGGAACCGGCTACCAGAGTTATGATAATTTGGAACACCGATTAAAGTCAGAGGCTGCAGCTTTTATTTTAGGTCATCCAAGCGCGATGCAAGTTACTCCAGGGCGGTTAGGTTCATCGCAAGGAGGGCAACAATCGCCGGAGCAAGCAGCTATTCAGGACAAACAGACAGCCGATGGAAAATCAGAAACGAGAATAGTTGAAAATGCTTTACCAAAATTCCGTAAGTTAGGAATGAAAATTCCGGAAGGAGTGAGATATATCTTGAGTAATGACGATGAAGAATTCCAAGCGCAGAAGCGACAGAATGATACCAATCTTGTTTATTTTTCAGGGCTTGCGCAAGCAAAGGCGGCAGGGCTTGAAATTGCTGATGAGGAACAAGTAGAAGAAATGACTAAGATTAAATTCACTAAGGTAGAAGAACCAACACCGGCAGAGCCGATGAAAGTAGTAAAAAACTTTTATGATAATCGAGGTAAAAGGGTTTTGGCATAATAATTGATTAAGGGTTGTTATGACTTATGAAGAAGAACCCGGCGACCCAAATGCTTTAATCATGTATGGAATCATTGCTTTTGCTGGTGCGATAGCATGTTTCCTTTTATGGTGGTTTAGATGAATAAGTTCCCAAAATCAGAACTCGACAAAGTTGCCATTGGTATCTGGAGAAAGGAATATACATTAAAGAAACTACCGGAATCACTTTATTTTTTCACCGCCCGCGAACTTACGAAAGGACTTTATAAAGGCTTCAGAAAGAAGCTGCCAGAAGGAGATTTAAAGAGTATCAAGAACGCCGCTCCTAATTTTCAATTCGGTTATGGTGATGTTGATATGGAAGTATTGTCCTATTTGAGACAGAATTTATTCCTATTTTCAGCAGCCAAAACCTTCCAAGAGGTCAAATCCATGCAAGAAGCGATGACGAACGGAAAGGAGATTTTGACTTATAATAAATGGCGCGATGAAGTCGAAAAAATCAACGAGCAGTATAATCAGAACTGGTTAAAAGCCGAGTATGACACGGCGATTTCAAGCGGCCAGTCTGCGGCAAGCTGGGTAAAGTTTGAGAAGGAGAAAAAAGATTTACCATTCCTTAGATATTCGACCACGGAAGGTCCTACTGTTTGCGAGATTTGCTCGCCGCTTGATCAGATGGTGTTGCCGGTGGACGATCCGACTTGGGACGAAGTTACTCCGCCTAACCATTTTAGTTGTTTTCCAAAAGGAACGAAAGTTCTATCTCCGAGTGGATGGAGGAATATTGACACCATTAGAGAAGGGGATTTGGTAATTGGAGGGAGTGGAAAGCCTCAAAAGGTTAATTTTGTTCACCGTAAATCCTTCACCGGAGAATTGAGGGGCATTACTATCAAACATGGGACAAGAAAATTTTCGACCAATAATCACCGTTTCCTTACCACTAAAGGCTGGAAGCACTCTGAAAATATTTTTCCTGGTGATATAATCATACAGAATTTGGAATCTGGAGTTTTTAATAAATGTATTTGTGCAATAAATAATATGCACATCCTTGTCTGTTATTTCCTTATGCCGTTTATAATTAAGAGGGAAGCGACCCCATGCAACACATTCAATGGCAATATTCAAAGAGGGGATAAGAATATCAACAAAGCGACCATTTACAAGTTCATTTCCGATACATTCAAATCCTTTAGAGGCAAGATAATCAAGGAGAATTTTTTCGCATGGTGTCGGCGCTTGGTGAAGGCGACCATGTTCATAAATTCCAAGTTTCATTTTGACATTAAGTTCGCTCATCCATTCAGAAGAATCGGGGCGACTAACGCCAAGCAAAGGATGAGGATTGTTAGACTTCCATTCATCAAGAATTTTAGCAGACTCCTCTTTCCTCAAATCATTTCCTACCCAAGTCAAAGCCACAGCATCGGAAGCCGAACGAGGTTTCATTCCACAATAATCAAAAATTCTAATCAAAGGACGATATTCAATTTTCCATTTTTCTTTCAAATCTTTAAGAGAAAAGTTTCTCCCAAAATAAAGATCGGCGAGGGCTTCGCTAACGGTGCGCCCCTCGATAGTTTCAATTCTATTAATAGTTTTTTGTTGCACTCCTTTTTTCATCGTAAATATAAATTAATCATTTCGGCTGCAAATGTACAATATTTTGGGGAGATATTTAATCTTACTGTTGATAAAGATGAAAGTTACATTACTGAAATAGGAGTGGTACATAATTGCGAATGCTTACTGGAGCAGTTGGATGAAGATGACGGCACCGAACAATTATCAAGCGAGGAAGAAGTCGAAGAACACACTACCGGAGCGAGAGAGAATATGAGCACCGTTTTTATGAACAATCCAGGCAAGACTGGCGAGGTGTTCCCGGCAGACCATTCTTATTTTGATGTAGGTCCGGCATTCAAGACTTTTGCAGAGAAGAATTTTGATTTGCCATTACCGGAGATTGTTGAGAATGTTTACACTGATGCTAAATGGGATATTGGGGAAGGAATAAGTAAATCAGAGGCGGTTAATTTTGCTAAACTTGCAGGGTTGCCTATAGACTATGACGAAATGATTCAAGTTAGCAAAACTCATCTCACTGGAGGAAGATATGCTATTGAAATAAAAACAAACTCAAACAAAGGATTAGGTAACGAATTCAATATGATTAGGACTATTGATTATAATAATAAATCAATATATAATAATGTCATAAGCCTTGGTGAAAATTCAAAATATAATGGAACAGAAATTTTCAAATCGCAGATTGACGAAGCCACTAAGCAAGGCTATAAAAAGATAGAAACTACGGCAAGCGGCGAAGGTAATGAAATGACTACGAGGGTAGCGAAAGGGCAGTTCAACGGCTACTATACTTGGGCACGACTTGGGTATGTTCCTGACAAAGAATATGAAACCGAAATAGGACATGTGATCAGTATCTTCAATGACGAACATGGATTAGATGTCAAGAACCTGCAAGAATTGATGCTTACGCCAGAAGGAAGAGAGTTTTGGGCTAAGTTCGGAAGGAGTTGGGAAGGAACGTTTGACTTATCGGAAGGGAGTTATTCTCAAAAGACTTTAGCTGATTATGTGAAGGCGAAGAAGGCGGGAGTTAATGCTGAAAAAAGTGTTGAGGCTAAATTTATTCCAGCAAAGACAACGAAGGAAGCCGAGAAATTCGCCTTAGAAAATAATTTTGCAAAGTCAGTTGATTATTCAAAAATACCACTAAGTTACGCAAATGAAATCAATAAAATATTACTAAGGGAATCGTCATTAAATTTGAACGTGCCTAAATTAGATGGGATTGGAATGTTAAAAGATATTAACAAGTCTCTTGGACAGAAATATTCCAAATATGACAAGCTAACATTGGCTCAAGCAAAGTTCGTCGGTGATAAAAAATACTTGGCATTTGGAGAGAGTTTTAAGGACGATAAAAGCGTTGGTGAATATATAAAAAGATTAACCGAAACCAATACTATAAAGGAATTAAATTTTGATGGAGTTCTCCAACATGAATACGGGCACTTAGTAGATTTTTCTAACCCAATAGACAGGTTTACGGATTTAAGTTATGAATTAATGCAACAGGTTTATATTGAACAAGGAGATTACGGCGCCTTATGGAGAAATCCTATAAAAGAAAAGGTGGGCAGTTATATTTTTACTAACACCAAGGAGTTTTTTGCAGAATCATATAGGCTATGGAGGCAAGGAAAATTACCAGAGGAGATGGAATTTGTAAACAAATTTTTTAAAGATAAATTCGGAATATGATACCAGTATTATGTATAAATTGTAGATTCTACATTGGTAAATCTAAATGTAAAGCCTTCACAAAAAAGATTCCGCCAGAAATCTTAGAAGGCAAGAACGACCACTCAAAGCCTTTGCCGAATCAGGATAATGAAATAGTATTTGAACCAATAAAGAAATGAAAGAAGAACAAAAAAAAGCCCTTAAAAAGCGTTTCGAGAAAGCGCGAAAATCAGGCAAAGCAATTCAAGGAGGAGTTGCAGACAAAATTATTGACTTCTCGAAAGTTGATAAACCAAAGAAATAGTATATTTGCGGCATGTTAAGTAAATTTGATTTCCCTGCCATAGAAAAGAAAGCCGCCGAAATGAAGGTGGATATCCCTAATATCTTAGCTAATAAGGGATCGAATTATTTTAATGGAGCATTCAGAAAAGAAGGATGGGGAAAGAGTAAATGGGCGCGACCACAGCGACAGATTTCAGGCACCAAGGCAAATAAATACGCCAAACCACCACGCCAGCCGGATAAGAAGATTTTGGTCAATACAGGAAATCTTAGACGGCAAGTCGGAAGGTCATTACAGCACGCTACATGGGAAGAAATATTATGGAGAGTGGACTGTAAGTATGCAGCCGTTCACAACGAAGGATTTCACGGAACGGTCAATGTTCCCGAACATACAAGCCACCGATTTAAGAAGATTCAATTCCAACACAAAGGGCGAACACACGGAGGCAAGCGACCAGGCAAAAGGTTTAAGGTGAAAGCCTCGACTATGAAGATGAATATTGACAAGCGGCAGTTTATGGGAATGAATGATGAGTTGAAAGAGCAAATGGTTAAGACATTAGAATCACAGGTTAAAAAGATTTTCGCATGACAGCACTACAGACATTGTTCCAGCAAATAGCAGCCCAGATTTACGGGTACTCCTACGTTCAAGCCGCGATACTCGCACATGGAGGAGACTTGAATGATGTCAGTTATTCAGGAGACTTTTTTGGTCAGACAGATTCTGAAAGTTTCTCGGTACAGATTGATTCAGTAGGAGCAAACGATACTTTCAGTTGGAAATCCTCAAAAGGTGCCGGAGACAATGTTCTGATAGTTGCCAACACGCCGATTTTACTGACCGATAATATCTTTATAAAGTTCATAGCGATAACAGGGCACACAATCGGAGACCAATGGACTTACAATATAGAATCACAGAGTTCATTCAAATTTGTTCACTTATGGAATGATGATGTCGCAGCCGTTTTGAAAGAGCAACCGGAAGAATATCCATTCCCGGTTCCGGCAGCTTTTATTGAATGGAGTTTGACAGAACCGAAGCAGTTGGGATTAGGAGTTCAGATTTATGATCCTCTCGACATTACTATTCATATTCTCGCAGAGGAGATTGATTCAGGCGATGGAAATTTAGATCAAGCATTTTCTATCTATGACTTATCGGAGGAGATGTTTTCAGGAAATGGGTTTTGGGATGGACTTAGTTTATTCAAGCCTGACCAGTGTGTTGCTTTTGTGAGGACAGCCGAAGACCCGCCATTCGGACATGGGTACTTACTACATTTGATTCAGAAATGGAGGACTAACTTAGTTGATCCAGGAGCTAAATTCCCGCGAAGGACTATCAAGACACAGCCGACAGATGAAGTTACTAACAGAATACCGGCACCATGATAATAGAAGTTGGAATTACAAAAGACTGGGCAAAAGCTAAGCTTTATGATGGCGAAACTTTGATAAAGAATTGCGCCGAATACAACACCGAAACGAAAGAGGCTGTGCTACTTTGTCCACAAGGCAATGGTAGTATTATTAAGCAGAAAGTTATTTTGCCGAATTCTAAAATTATTTGGGATTAAAATGATAATTCCCGACTTTGGCAAATGGTTAAAGAAACTTCGTAAAAAGAAACCTACCCCCAAAGGTAAAGGATGTCCATGTGGTTCAGGAAAGAAATTTTGGGATTGTTGCGGTAAAGAAAAAGTTTTGTAATTTTGCCGCCGATGAGAAGAAAAACATATTGCAGGATAGAGCAGTTGGTCAGCTCGTTTGGTTCATACCCAAGAGGTCGTCGGTTCGAATCCGGCTCCTGCTACAAATTTATAAAAAGATGAAAAAAATATTATTCATTCTCGCAGCTTCGTTGGTAGGCTGCACCCACAAAAATCCATTAAATACTATTGTCAGTAAAGATACAACCGATTTGAAAAAGGGAGAAGCAAGGTACTCCTATTTTATCAATGACACGATTCCGCCGGGCAGTATTCAATTCATCGCTTCTGACACCCTTTATAAAATTGGAGACAAAATAAAATTATGATAACAGCAAACGAAGCAAGAAAAAACTCCACTACTTTTGTAGAGGACGAAGCCCAAGTAATTGAAGTGAAGATCAAGCAAGCCTCGAAAGCGGGTTTGAATGAAGTGATACTCACAAAAGTTATTCATCAGGATAATTTCGATTCACTTGTCAAGAACAAGTTTGAAGTTGAGGATTTTAAAGGAGCTACAATAATTCGTTGGTAATGAAAACTCCAAAGGTTATAAAGAGAATCGGCAAAGTCTTTCAACCGGACATTGAGAACGAGAAGGATAGGCTGCGAAAAATATTTTTTGATAATGCCGGACATTGTAAGGTATTAGCTGAAAATGCTTATGCAAGAACTATCGGTAAGCCTTTTATGTATAAGGATTTAGCTCTTTTGTTTCAAGATGAAAAGATGACTACAACAGGAGCGAGCATGGCGGTTCAAAGGCTCTCGGAATTCTTTTATATAAGGGCTGTAGAAGGAAATCGAAATGAATTTGTTATTGTTTTAGACCCTGTGGAAAGGGTTAAGATGATTGAAGAATTTAACAGGGCAAAGAAAGAATCATTGGAGTTTATGGTAGAGAATAATCAGGTGTTGATTGACGAACTTGAAAAAGAAATAAAGTAATGCCAACACTACAGCCAAGGTCCATAGCAGCTATCCAAGCGCAAATTAATTTAGCGATTCAAGCTAATACTAATCTCTACAACCCTTCGGCAGTTGATCCCGCTAAAAGGGGACTGACCTCTACGAGTTTGGTTGCTATCTGGAGCCTTATGACCTTTATAGTTGCAGTTACGATTAACCTTTTTGAGCAAATATTATACTCATGGACCGTAGTGATGGAAGCTGCAATTACGCAGACGGCGGCTGGTTCCGATACATGGATAGTTGCTTTTGTAAAAAGGTTTCAATATTCTACAAGCAGCAATCAGATAGCGCAATGGATAGGAAGCGAATATAAATATCCTATTATCAATACGGCTCTGCAAATAATTAATCAGGTGGCGGTCGTAACCAATGCGCCCGGTGCACGTACGGTGAAAATAAGTTCAAATAATACTCCAGTATCCCCGGCGGCTTTATCGGCTCTACAGAGTTATTTTGAGAATGGTGCACCTGCAGGGATTTACACCACTTGGATTAATGCGAATGCAGATTTTATTTTGATAGAAGCGAAGATCACTTATGACGGACAATATGCAGCGACTATTCAATCCGATGTTATTACGGCTCTGAATAATTTTTTAAGTAATTTTGATACGAATAATTTCAATGGGATTATTGAAGTTTCGCAGATTCAGAATTGCATATTTACGGTTGCCGGAGTGAAAGATGTTGTTTTGACAAAGGTAGAGGCGAGAGCGGCGACGGTTGCGGCGGTATATGCCACTCAATTGATAGAGAGCTCACAAATTATCATAAGCACCTACAATCCATTTTCAGGGTATTTGATAGCTGACACCGATTCAGGAAGGACGTTTACAGATACATTGATTTTTAATGTTGGGTAATGAGTATCTACGATCAGAATAATTACAGCATAATTGGAAACAATACGCCAATAAAATACAGACTGCCAAAGTTCTTAGGGTGGATGTATGCGTTGCTCTATCCTATTGAATGGCTGAGATATAATTTCGTGAACTTTTATCGAAATGGTCACACAGCTTTAAATTGGAATAACACGTTTCCATTTACAGTTGGGTTTTATGTCAGAGGAAGCGATAAGGCAATTTATCAATGTTTCATTGCCAATACTAATGTTAATCCAGTCGGCGACACAACGGGACACTGGTATATGGCTTGTGGTGATTTCAGAGGATCGGTAGAAAGGCAATCATATACGGGAGCAATAAAGTTAAGTTTTGAATATGCTTTAAACAGGTGGTTTGGAACGACCTTCAGACAGCCTAATGCGGTGAGTGATATTTACATTACCAATAATCATGTTACGAATGTTTTTATCGCAAGTAACAACCCTCACATAGCGAGTTATGCGAATAACCTACCACAGTTTACAGTTTCATTTTGTAACAATGCTTACAGCTTCGGGCAGAGTAATTTCGTGATCCATGTGCCGAGTTCGCTCGCGACAGCGTTGGGCAGTCAATGGCAGCAATTTATTTCATCGTTCGCAAATAAATACAAACTTTCAGGAACCTTATTTTCAATAGTACAATACTAAAATGGCTTATAAAATTAAAACATCGTTATGGCAGACTGGCGGTATCGGAATGCCTGTAAAATCGGGGCTATTTGATTTCTTATCGAAAGGACAAGAGCAGTTATTTGAACTCTTAGCCACCATGTCGGGCTTCGATACTTCATCGTGTAACCCGGTATTTATATTCCAGGTCGCCAATGAATCTTCGCCGGGAGAAAATGGATACGCATTTTATCAAGGAGAGTTTTTCTACTTTGTAAACTGCAATTCATTTCCATCGAACCCTAAAGTTTATTTAGTAGAAGAGCCTTATACTACGTTTGCCGACCCTACTCAAATGAGTGACACGTCGCAAAAGTATGTTCATATTATTCGTAGTTTGGCGGTTTATGATAGCACGGCAGTACCTTCCCCGGTAGCTGGTGGATCGATTACGATACTGCCAAGTCCTTATGATGAGGTTGGAAATATTCAAAAGAGTGCGGCTTTGAATGATTGGGTAGTTCCACCATTAGCGGCTGGCTGGTCAAATGTTGGAGGAACGATAGATACAGTTGGATATATCAAACAACCGACATTGATGAATAAATATCCAAATATAGTGAGATTAAAAGGGGCTATTCAAAATTCTGGAGCGGTAGCAGGCGGAGGTGTAACGCTATTCACGTTGCCAGCAGGATTTATTCCGGCAAAAGCAATGTATTTTCCAGTTTCAATTTATAATATAGCAGGCACAAGTTGGGGTATTGCTACGTTATTGGTAGATACAAGCGGACACGTTGCAATTGAGGTGAACACAGGGCAAATAACGGCAGGAATGTTTGTTAATATGAACGGAATAGAGTTCAATGTGTAGCTTTGGCACGATATCTGTTTAGGGGGCAAAAAAATGAATATGAAAAATTTAATCTTAGCAGTTGTTTTAATCCTTATAATAGGATGCAAGAAAGAGGATGTCGAAGTTATTAAACAAGCCCCTCCACAAGCGATCGTCCCACCTCCAGCCGATACGGTTCATCAACCTATCAATCCTGACACAGTGTTTGTAACTTATGAATTTACTACCCAACACGCTCCGCAATGCCGAAGATACACAGTGGTAAGCGGATCAAGTGTAGCTCAAATATTAGATACGGTCTATGCGACTTATTCCAAGGTTTCATTTATGAGTTACAAGAATTCATTGCACGCCGCTAATTGCTGGGTAACAGGCGATAATGTGACTATCAATATCCTTATTAATGGAGGGATCAAATACACCCAGACATGGATAAGCCTCAATCAATTGGAATGTTTCTATTAAGATGGCTGAAACAAGAATTATCATTAAGGCTAAAGATGTGCAGACCTTATACGGGTGCTCTGAAAAGACTGCACGTAATAAGATTAATGACGCCAAGGAGGATTTGCATAAGAAACCGGAACAGCCGTTGACGATCAAAGAGTTTGCAAAGCATCAGGGAATTCCAGAGAAAGACATAAAAGACCACCTTCATATAAAAGAGCGGTAAAAACGGTAAAAGTAGGTAGAAAACCTTAAAATCATTTTTGAGGCTTTTTTTATTGCCGTAATTTTGCCGCCGATGAGAAGAACAGATTTTATCCATTACGCAGACACGGACAAACCAGTTTTGTTGATCAATCACGATATAGGGTTCGATCCAGCATGTCCAGAGGTTGATTATATTGACGGGGATGATTTTGTTGATGCTTTACTTCGTTTGGATAATGCTGGCAAAAAAGTCATTGAAGTATGGATTTGCTCTAATGGTGGTTATGTTTCAGACGGTCAGAAGATGTATATGGCAATTCTCGCGTCCAAGGCAAAAGTGAATACCGTTTGCACGGGAGTAGCAGCAAGTATAGCAGCCGTAATTTTTTGCGCCGGTAGAGAAAGAACCATATTAGACTATGCCAAGTTGATGTTTCACAATCCGCACGGAGGAAAACAAGATAAAGGAATGGACGCTATCAGGGATTCTATTATTAAAATGATTTCAGGTCGTTGCGGACTTTCAGAAGCTAAGGTTGCCTCTATGATGGATAAGACTACTTGGATGGATGCCGAGGAAGCTAAGACCTACATGATTGCGACAAAGATTGACAATGTTGCCGACAAAAATATCAAGAACGCTTTGAATGGCGAAGGTGACGAAATGATGAAAGCCCAACTCGAATTTACCAATAAATTATTAATTAAAAATAAAAATACAATGTTCACAAAAGAAGATGCCAAGGCTCTTGGCTTGCCCGAAGATGCTTCGCAGGAACTCATCGGGTCTGTAATGCGTGCCACTTCTCTCAACGCCATCAAAAACAAAAAAGAGAAAAATGATGATGACGGCGATGATGACGGCATGGAGGATAAGAAGAACGCCAAAGATGAGGCTGGTTCTTTGAAGCCAGTTATCAAGGAAATGACCAAAAAGCATGATAAACTTCGTGCTGATCATGAGGCTTTGAAAGGCGACCATGAAGAGCTGCAAGGGAAATTCGAGGACTTATGTGATAAGTTTTCCACCATGCAGGACAAGTTCAAGAACATGAACGAGGAAAAAGATCACAAAGAAATGGAGGTTCGTAAGAATTCCATGAGCATTCACATCAAGAACGCGATGGAAGAAAAAAACATCGTGTTCAAAGCGGAAGATGTGAAAAATTTTGTTGATTCGGCGGCCAAGAGTCAGGAGATGTTCGAAAATACCAAGAGCATCATTGACGCTATTCCAGCGGTTGCCAAGGAATCGGAAACGAAGTTTGTCTCCCTGGAGCAGACTTTGATTGAAAACAAAGACAAAGAAGGTAATGTGATTTCGAGCAAGGTGGTAATTACTCCTAAGAATTCTTCTACGAAGGAGGAAATTGACGCTGTTACTAAATTGGTGCAGCAGAGAGCCGCGAAGTCCAACTTCGGTAAAAAGGGCGAAAACAAAGTGTAATTTATCAAATGAAAAATACAATGAAGAATCCAAAAAGAATACTGTTCCTTGTAACAGCTTTTATGATGGCGTTCCTTATTTCTGGAACGATCCTATCAGGTTTAGCAGTTGATCCGGTTGCTGCTATTGTCAGCCTTAATCCCTTGTGGATAATTGCTGGCGCCGGTGTGTTATTCGTCTTAGGACGGGTATTTAAAGCCAAGCCGGGTCATGCTTATGACGGCTTGGTGATTTCAGACACTACGTTTGCCGGAACGTTTGCGCCGTTTTACACGTTGCCAGCCATCTATGACTTGGATACTATCGATAAAAAGATAGTGTATGTTATCGATGGAATCAAAGACAAGGTAACGGTAGGAGCGATGAACGTAACAGCACCATTACAGCCGAGAAATGAGACCCCTACAAGTTCGGGGCAGATCACGGTAACAGGTCAGTTGCTTGCACCGCAGAACATCATGGCTTATACCGAGTTTAATCCAAGGGATTTGGAAACTTATTGGGAAGCCGGAAAAGAAGGTGCGCTCTCTGAGATGCTTTTGGATCGTCAGCTACCGGTGACGTTTGAGAATTATCTTTTGAGTGTTTATACAGGATATTGCTTCGAGGGTGTGGAGCAAAATTTCTGGATTGGCTCTACGAACTATTCGACGTTGCCTTCGACAGACGCAAGGTATCAATATCAGTTCTTTGATGGTTTTATTAAGTTGTTTGTTAATGACGCTAATGTCTATAAGACATCGAGTGTGGTGACTTTCACGAATGCGAATATCGGAACCTACCTTGCGGACCTTGAAACGGCGGCGGCGACAAATAACAAGGCGTTGATGTCGAAAGCTACCAGGTATTCAAGGATGCAGTTCACGATGAGCGTTGCTTCGGGTGTGTTGTTTCAACAGTTCTTGACGAACAATGCTTTCAAGAATCAGAATACTACAGATGCCGGACTTTGGAAGTTCCACGGTTATACTGTTAATGTAGTTGCTGGTATGGCAGACAATACTATTGTGTTCACAGAGTCGGTTCCAGACACTACCGGAAATCTTTGGGTAGGTATGAACTCGGTAAGTGACGAGAATGTTTTGATGAATCGTCTGCAACCTAATTCAGAGTTGTTCTTCATTAAAATTCTGTTAAAGATAGCCGTTCAGTACGGCTGGTCCAATAAGGTTTTCATGGCGACTACCTTGACAGCGAACTCTTTTATTCCTTAATCGTAAATAATTAATTAAAATGAAAAAAATATTGTTAATAGTATGTCTTTTGACATCAATGTTTGCGACAGCGCAAAGTGTAAGTATTAGGGCAGGTTCGCCGCCTCACGATAATACCTTCCGACCTCTCACAATCTGGCAGAACACCACAGGCGATCAAGCCGGGTTAGACACCGTTAAGTTGTACCCAAGCGGGTATATTAACATCGTTAGCCCTAATGGAGTTGTGAATGATACCTTGTTTTATTCGGTTAATTCAACACAATCTTATAATGGAGATATGATGTATTTCCAATTTACAAGCGCAGCAGATACTATCAAAGCCCCATTAATTCACTTTGTGGTAAATTCAGGATTTAGTTTTGGTAATGCCGACAGCCTTGTATTGATCAAAGGACCTACATTGAAAGTTACTGGAAGGGCGACAATTGCATTTAGGTTTGATGGTGTGAAATGGCAAGAATCAGAAGCTAAATTAATAAAGTAATGGCAAAAAATGCAATACCAGGCTCGTTAAGAAACGAAGCGATGATTAACCCCGACATTCGGGAAGCGTACCTCTACAAAGATGGTGATGGAAATTTGAAATGGACCACTCATGCTTATTGGATGAATCAGCAGCCAAAAGATGTGAAGAAGAAAGAAATGGGAATGAAGTTGGCGCAATGCGACAGAACTTCTCCAGGAGCTAAGCAATATACATCTTATGATGTGTCTGCGGCAAAAGGAACCAAACAACCTCATCCTTACCATGAAATCCTTGAAGTTATTTCAAGAGATGAAATCCTTGACAAGAGTGCCAAGGTAGTTGATGACATTCCGAAAGAAACTGAAGCAGCAATCGTTTAATTAAATTATCATGCAAGTACATGAATTAAATACGAGCAACGAAACTCCGGCTTATGCCGCAACGGTAGATTTGCCGTTTGCTTCGGATGCTGCTAAGACGAATGTTTATTACTCCCCGACCGGAGCAACGACATTTACTGCCAACGTCAAGAGACCTTTGAAAAGCGATAGGTTGGTGATGGATTTTAAGGCTGACGGATCTGCAAGGACAATGACATTCAGCACTGGATTTTCAGGGCTTTCAGCAACCACTATTGTAGTTGGCGCGAACAAGAGCGCGACTATTAGCTTCCAGTTTGACGGTGCTAATTGGGTTGAAACAGCAAGAACGGTAGGAGCATAATGATTAAAGACCAGCAAGAAGCTACTATCCACGCTAAACGCGAATTGGGTCCAATATTTAGAACATCGGATAAGATTGTGGTTGCGGAAAATGGTAGTATTTATGTAGGTGCAAGTGACACAAATCATCAAGAAACGGTGTTTTATGTAAAGGGCGAAGAACCAAAACCAAAACCAAAAAAGAATGAATAAAGTAACGATAAATAGGATTCTGACAAATCCAAATCAAGCCCCCGGGTCTGATTTCGTTTCTGGAATGCTGTTTTTTACAGATAACTTGCCGACGGGATTTGATTCTACCCATAGAATCAAGAATATTCTGGGAGGGGATCGGGCGACGCTTGACGCTTTAGGAATCTTGAATGATTTCTCTGATGGCACTGGTGCCGTTGGGGTGATTACGATTTCTCACTTGGGTGCTGGTGGTGACCTTGCAACGGTTAAAGTTGTAGAGCCTGACAAAACAACCACTTTGTGTGCATGTACTTTGGCATCTACAGACACTACTATTGCGTTGGCTTGTACTGCTATTGCGGCGGCTATTAATGCGCTGACTTATTCTCATGGATATACAGCCGTTGCTTCGACTACAACGGTGACTATTACGGCACCAAAGAAATTAGGAAAGTTTTTAAATACAAACACCCCTCTATCAATTACAATCGTTCAAACAGGTGGGTTGGCTGGTTCTGTTACGACACCTTTTGCTGGAGGAGCAGCCTCTTTATTAGCACAATGGAATTATCATATCACCGAGTATTACCGTCTGAATCCAAATGGCAACCTTTGGGTCTATTTCGCTCCTATCACGGGCAATGCTTGGAATTTTCAAGAGATTCAGACCTTACAAGGTTCGGGCGGTGCTAATGGCGCGATGAGACAAGCAGGCGTTTATCTTGGAAATTGTGGCGCGGGTGGTTCTGGAAGTGGAACGGCAGCATGGATAAAGACTGTTGCGGATGCTTGTCAGGCTGTTAAGGTTACTTTGGACGGATATCACATGCCAGTTTCTATTATCATAGGAACTGATATTTCAGCGATTTCAGACCTCACCACCTTGACGGATGCGAGTACATGGACAGACTTTGGAGTTTCTGCAATCCTTTCCCAAGGAGGATGGATAAATTCAACGTTGAATCCAGTAACCGACCCGGGATGGTTGATTTATAAAGGTCAGGGTTATTCAATAACTGACATAGGTGCTAAATTAGGAACAATCAGTTTAAGTCCGGTTAATGACGACCAAGGATGGGTATCTAAATACAACCTGACAGATGGAATTAATTTGGCGGTTCCTGCGTTCGGGAATGGACATAATATTGACCTGATAGCTGATAGTAATTTGTTGGCTCTTTTGGATCGCTACCGCTATATTTACAACGGTTCTTATGTTGGTTTGTCGGGAGTGTTTCAAAATGACAATCCTTGCTTAATCTCCGCGGCTTCATCTTTTGCATGGATAAATAATAACAGGGTTTTTGACAAAGCTGCGAGGCTTTTATATCTTGAGTTTTTACCTTTGCTTAATGGAGATGTGGATGTGAACACAGACGGAACCCCTACTTCTTTGTCGTTGAGTATCTGGCAGAGTATGATTTCAAATGCCTTGGCTCCGATGACTTCTTTACAGCCTGGACAGGCGACTACAGAAATAGCTGGTTATACAGCGACTATCAACCCAAATCAAAATATCGTGACGAGTGGTAAAATCGTGATAGGATTACAGTTAGGGCTTCAAGGCATTGCCCGTTCAATCATTATTAACCTAAGCAATAATTAATTATGGTACTGAATAATGTTTTAATCAATGGTGTGATGTATTCTTGGGCTGACTTGGTTTTCAGTCCTTACGGTGTTCCTTTAATCGGAATCACTAAGATAGAATACAAGATAGACCAGAAAAAGGAAAATGTATATGGTGCCGGTTATGAACCAATAGGAAGATCTTATGGTATGAAAGATTATTCAGGGGCTATTGAAATTTATAAAGAAAACTGGAATGCCTTTATTGCCGCCGCACCAAATCAGGACCCGTTGGCAATACCATTCTCGGATATGCCTTTGTCTTACGGGATTAATGCCAACTCAATCATAACGACTGAAATCCTTTTGGCAGTAGAATGGTTGACGGATGAGATGAAAGCTAACCAAGGAGACATGAGTTTAAAGGTTGCGGTTCCATTTATTTTTGCAGGGATAAAAAGATTATAATGGAAGAATTGATTACTAAGATAAACGAGTGCACAGACATCAAATCCTTATCGGATTTGAACGTTTCGACTGATAAGGATACTAAATCATTACCGGAGTATCAAGAGGCTTTTAATGAGAAAAAATCAAGCCTCTTGGATGCCTTAGTAGAAAAGTATAAGGACCAAGGCGCAAGCGACTGGCTGACCGTTACCGGAAATGATGGTGAGATAATCGCTGGCTTCCTTCGCGCCCCAAATATCGTAGTGATGAGACTCGCTCTTCAAGCCTTAATGAAAGGACAGGGAGAGATTTCGCTGGATGCTGGTAAGGTTTATTTGGAAAGCCTTTTGATACAGAAAATTTCCGACCCGAGGCTCTATTCTCAATCGGAGCCTCAATATGTTTTCGTTGCTCCAAGTGCCGAACTTGCTTGTATTACCAAGATTCAAGTTTTGCAGGGAGACGTAAAAAAAAAGTAGATTCTCATAATTTAGGAGGTCATTTAGATTGTGATTTGGAGCATAAAGATGCTCTGATTCATGCTTATTTGCATAAAGACCCTGACGACATGGATTTTGATGAGTGGTTAAAATCATGGTTGAGGGTTCAGTGTGTTGTGATTAATTATACCAGTGGATTTCATACTAAGTAAATGGATAATACTACGGTTCAGTTTTTAATCAAGCTAAAGGATGAGTTCTCCGGGACGCTGAAAAATATTTCCGGTCATACGGAGAAGATGAATCAGCAGATGGAGCACGGGGAAGGACTTGTCAAGAAGTTAGGGGCTGCACTCGCAGGATTCTTTGCTATTGAGAAAGGTTTTGAGTTTGGAAGTTCGGCGGTTGAGGCTTATAATAAACATGCCCAAGCGGCAGTACAGTTAGAAACCTCACTAAAATCTACGCATGGGGCAATAGGTTTGTCTATGAACCAATTAAATGAACAAGCAGAAGGATTAAGCAATAAGTCTTTATTCGAGAAAACTGACATTACCCACATGCAGGGAATTCTTGCTACCTTCACCCAAGTCAAAGGAGTTATTGCGAGAGAAGCTCAACCGGCTATTCTTGACTTGGCGCAAAAGATGGGAGGCGATTTGCAGGGTGCGACAGTTCAACTTGGGAAGGCTTTAAACGATCCGATACGAGGGATAACAGCATTGAGAAGAGTGGGTGTAAGTTTCACGGAAAGTCAGATGAATATGATTAAGGCTTTAGTAGCCTCTAATCATACTATTGATGCGCAAAAAATGATACTTAAAGAACTTCAAACGGAATTTGGAGGCTCGGCAGAGGCAGCGACAAAAGTTGGAACAGGACCACTTACTATGATGAAGAAAAAGTTCGAAGAGGTGAAGATTGAAATTGGGGAGTTGATTATGCGAGGTATTGGAAAACTTTTGCCTTATGTTGAAAAAATGATTGAATACATAAAGACTACCGTTATTCCTTATATGGAAAGTTGGAAAGAAGAAATAAAGGCAGTAGGCCATTTTTTAATTCAGCTAGGGGAATTCGTGAAAGCGCATTGGAGCAACATAAAAGAGTTAATCATTATAATAGGAGCTATTAAAATAGCTACGCTCGCATGGAGGGAAGCGCAATTGGTTCTTAACGCTGCTCTGGAGGCAAATCCTTATGTTTTAGTTGCTACTGCAATAGGGCTTATTGCCCTAAAGATATGGGATGCCGTCCATGCCTCAGAAGCTCTGACAGCCGCAAATCAAACACAGCCATACCAAACTGAATTAAAGGTTTTAAAATCTCAAACGGAAGAGATGATGAAGCAAAAAGGTATGAGTGAGGAATCTGCAAGGGCTTTTGTTTATGCGCATAAGATGGCTGGGGTTACAAAAAATTACATGAATGCAATAGCTGATTATAATAAGGATAAAAGTTCGATAAACAATCAAAATTTAATTGCAGCAAAATCTCAGTTGGATGCCGTAAAAGCATTTGGTAAAGGAGAAGGTTCGCTAAGCGACTACGGATCAGGCATTGGAGTTGGTGGCGAAAATCCATCCTTTCAGCCCGAATCCCTTGTCAAAGAAAAGCTAACGAATATCACTATCAATATTACGGAGATGAATGGAATTAAGAGTTTGTCGGTTGCTGGTTTGGATGAAGGACTCGAGGAGATGGAAGATAAAATTGCGAGAATGTTACTTGGGCTATTCGAAGCCCCGGAGAGAATGTTAGGAGCACATGTATAATGACTGACTACAAAAATAGACTACCTAAGCAAAATACTTCAGGAGGATTCCCCGACCTTACTCACCAGCTATTTTCTAACCTTGAATTTCAGGGTGGTTCCTACTACGATGAAAACGGCAAGCAAATAACTTATCCTACTTTGGTGTTCGACACCGTTTTGATGCAGGTGGATTTAAGAAAAAACATTGCCAAAACGAAGATCACCGGAAGAAACGGTACTGTTAAAGAATATATCGGAATGGACGATTACAAGATCACTATAGATATTGATGTCTTGAGTAACCAGAATGGAGTTTATCCTTTAGAAAAGGTTGATCAGTTGATGGAGATTTTGAGTGCGCCGGTTTCATTGAAAGTAAATTCAAACCATTTGTTGAAGTTCGGAATTTATTATTTAGTTATTGACAGAGCACGGGCACCACAGGAAAGAGGCGGTTATTCGCAACAGGTATTTCACATAGAGGCAGACTCCGACTATCCTTTGATTATTCAACTTGGAACACCAAATTCATAATGCTACGGCCAAGAATATCTATAGTATTTACACAGGTGCCGACAGAGAAGTACCCGGAGAGAAAGGATACGTTCACATTGAATTTTGTCCATGAGTGTAAGATTCATTCAAGCTGGAAGAATTTAAGTGATACCTGTAAGCTGATATTTCCTAAGAAGATTTATATTCAGGACGAATTTGGAGGGCTTTATGATTTGTCAGGACAGAGTCAGGTGGGAGATAACGGGCTTCCACAGAGAAATATGTATGCCGGCACCGCTTCAAATTTTGCTTCACCATTTTTTTTGAGGGGGGATAAGGTAAAAGTTAGTGCTGGGTACTGGAGTTCTCCAAATCCTAATGATGATATGAAAGTTATTTTTGAAGGGTTTGTTGCGAGGATCAATCCGAAGATGCCGTTGGAGATTGAGTGCGAGGATAACATGTACCTATTGAAACAGGCAAAGGTGAAGAATCAAGTTTTTACCGGTACTGTGGAGAGTATGGTTCAATCACTGATAACGACTTATGCTCCACAATTGAGTTATAAGGCAGCCCCTGGAGTTTCAACGAACATAGGAAACTTCAGGACGATGAATGAGACCTTTTGCCAGATTCTTGAACGGTTAAGAAAGGATTATTTTATAGAGAGTTTTTTTCGGGGGGATAAATTATTCGCGAGTCCTTTTGCTTATTATTCGGCTTTTACGCCTGCCGCAACTCCGGTGTTTAAATTGACAAGCCAAGATGCGAACATTATAGACAACGGTGATAAATTGGTTTTTACAAGGTCGGATGACGTGAGAATAAGTTTAAAGTGTTTTAGCTTCGAGAAACAAAAGATAACAGGAATCACGAACTTAGGGGTTCAGAAAACACAAAAGAAAAGGCTCGAGGCGGTAGTAGGTGAACCTGATGGCGAGATAAGGACGGCTTACTTCTGGAATGTCGGCACGGTGGAGAATTTGATTAAGATGGGCAAGGCTCGACTGCCAAGGTACCAATACGAAGGCTTTAGAGGTTCTTTTCCAACCTTCGGAGACTGGAATCCGGAGACTGGAGGAGCGTTGGTAAATCATGGCGACATTGTTCAAATAATAGACAGATATTTGCCAGAGAGAAATGGGTTATATTTTGTGAAAAGCGTGGAGAGAATTTTTAATATGTCGGGTTATAAACAGGAAGTGGAGTTAGATTTACGAGCCGATACCACCTTCACGAATCCCGACGGAACGACTTCAAATATTTTGGATGATTATTACGCCAACGGCTGTTACTAATGAGTAAACATAAAAGAGCAATACAGGACGCTATCAGAAGAATAGTCAATCCAGATAACATAGATACTCCAAGGGTAATTTATGGAACCGTGGAAAGTGTTGATATGGATGCGTTGACTTGCGATGTTATTTCTATTACTGACATAGGAGAGACGACGATTCCAGGAGTGAGCCTTATGGCTGATATTGACGACGGTGTTTTATACCAGCCGACGGTTGGAAGTACGGTGGTAGTCTTATGGTCCGACAAACAGGAGCCTTTTGTGGCTTTTTTTAGCTCCATAGATAATATGTATTTTTGGTCGCAGGGGCGGATTCAGTTTAATGATGGTAGTTTTAAAGGGCTTGTTAAAGTGGTTGAACTGACACAGAGGCTGAATGCTTTGGAGAATGCGATGAATAGCTGGAAGCAGATAGCCATACAGATGGCTCCGGGCTGCACAACTTATGGAATTGCTGGAGACTTTGCTGGCTTTGGGGCTGATACGATTCCGATTACGCAAGAGTCGGATATAGAAAATCCTTTAATCACTCACGGAGATAATTGATATATTTGCGGTGCTATTTGTTTTTATGATTACGAGAGCCGTTCAGAAATGGGCGGCTTTCGTGCCTAATCAAAAATCATGCCATTAAGTTTTGAGAGGTGAAATGGGCTCCACAAAAATTATGCCAATAGCATTTTTATACTTAAAATGACTTTGGCACGATATTTGATATGTATCTAAGTATAATAACTAAATAATAAAACAATGAAAAATTTAACAACTCCAAAAGTAGCAAAGACCTCAACAGGGGTTTATGTAAAAGTAATTAGTTATGGCGTATCTTGCCAGATTCAATTTGAAGATGGTCATTTAGAATGGCGTTTTAAAGAGCAATTAGATTTTAAAGTAAACATATTTTAATCAATAAATATTAACAATTTAAAAAAAGAAAATGAAAAATCAAGATGCAGCCACAGAGGCAAAAGAAAACCGACTTGAATCAATCACTAAACAAATGATTGAGATTGAAACTATCAATGCAGCCTATAACAAGGCGACCAACAACGGGCAAAATCCTAACGGTGAAGAAGCCAAAATTGAGAATCTTCTTAATGTTTGGGATAAATTAAAAATGAGGCGAGATAATTTAAAACGAAATAAATTTAACAATTAACCAATCGGTCTGCGGACGACATGCCGCAGCCCTTAATAAATCAATAAACAAAAATAATTAAAAATAAGAACATGAAAGGTAAAATGATAATGTTATGGTTGAACTTTAAGTGGAACGACCATTATAGTAGAAACTTCACGTTAGTAGAGAAGTACAGATATTTCAGGCAGTGCCATAAGTTAGCTATTGAGGTGGCAATATTCCAGTCGTTCGGCATAATAACAAGTGAGACAAAGAAACAAACTATTGAGGAGTTGCATATGGAATTGTTTGGGAATGTAAATAGAATCAGGAAATCAATAAATTTATAAAATGAAAAGTAGAAATTTAAAAGTAGAAAATCTAAAAACCTTCAAACTTATTTGTAAGGTTTTCGGTCACCAATTTTCTTTCAATGCGAAAGATATGGATGATGCCACCGACAAGACTGCAAACTGGTGCGCTTATCATTCATTACCTTATAGAGATTACAAGGTAGAAGAAACAACCGATCAAAAGTGGTTGCATAATGAATATGTAAATTAATAACTAAGGACATGAAAAAAGGACAAGCGCAACAAATGGTTAATACCATTGACAAGAAGGTTCAGGAATTGAGCGAACATGATAAGGCTTTGACCATTAAGTATTTGGTTGAGGAGGATACTTTGGAAGAAGCCGCGACTGAAATAAGTGAGTTGCTGGGTGTGAATTTTGACTGCATATTTGAAATCATTAATAATGGATAACATGAAAAAAGTAACGTATTATTCCGCTAACAGCCTATCAAATAAGGAGTGTGTGTTGAGCAAGGCATCTCTGGTAACGCTGGAGATGGAAAGATTAGAAAATGGAAAGGTTGTTTTCATGGACATCGTTTTCAGGGTGTTTAGAGAGACTGAGAAATTAGTTGTATTAACAAGATAATAGGCAACTATATACATTACCAAATTAAAATGAGCGAAACATTATTAACAGAGTTAAAGTCAGTCTTCCAAGAAGGAAGTGACGCATGGGACGAGTCATTGGTCCTCGGCAAAGCCGTTAAAAATCCTTATGACAAAGAAATAGAAACACTCGAATACCACGCTTGGTTGAAGGGCTTTATCAGTAACAATAAACAATTAGTAGCATGAATAAATTAATCGTGAGTTCCGGGCTCCTTAAAAACGGTATTAAAACAGTTATGTTGGGATTGAAAAGGTGAGTGTAAGCAACGAAATTGATGAGGCAACCAAATCCATCATAATTGATAAAATAAATCGTACGGAGGGAATTCAATTTTCCTTATTTTGATATAGAGTTTCTTGGTTTTTGCAGGAAGGGCGGGTTGTGGTTTACCCGCTCTTTTTTGTTGTTGTAGAATTATTTTGTAATTTTGCCGCCGTGAATACGCCATTTTACGATATAGCAATTGGAAGCGATGGGGACTTGGATCTTTCGTCAGGTGATTTGGTTTTCAAATTTTCCGATCCCCAGAATTTAGATGATATGCTTGAGTCTTATCCAGGAGAGTGGAAAAGCAGCCTTCAGACAGGAATAGGATTGAGTTCATTTACGAATAGTTCACAGGCTTCGAGACTACTTGCAGACGCTAAATTGCAATTCACGGCGGATGGATTCAGAGGATCTCCGATTGTCACTTTTAATAATTCTATTTTACAAATAAGCACGTCACCGATAACAAGATGATAACGACTTACAGAGCACAGCAAGGGCAGTCAATATATGATGTTTGCGCACAGACCTACGGGACCATGGAGCAATTGACTAAGTTGATGACGGATAACGGAATTGATAACTACGATCAGGATTGCAACCAAATTTTGTTTTCTTATGATACCGACCTTGTAGATAATGGAGCGTTGAATAATTACAATGCCAATAATGGAATAATTTATGCGACACCTTACAAGATACCTACGGAAAACGTTAGGGTTAAACCACCGATAGGAGTAGTTTCAGCCAATGTTTTACAAGGATCGTTGACATGGGTGCGAACAAATGTTTCTCAAGGAAATATACTTTCAAATCCGATAATTTTAAAACCAATACCTTCAAATGGATAGTGCGATATATCAATTACCAAATGTAAACCCAGCGGACATCGCAAATGATGCGAATACCGTATTTCCAATAGATGTTAGTACCGATGGCGGTACTACGTGGAACACCTATAATGTTACCTCGGCTCAGTTGATCACGATATTGAGTTCGTTCGTTACAATTCCATTCAGCACTCAATCCGATGATTGCACAAAAGGAACGCCGCCGGTAGTGACGATGCAGAATGGAATCAGGCAATTAACAGTGAATCCAGCCGGGGTGTTAGCTCCAGTCGCTGCTTACAAGATTAACGCTCCAGCGGCGCCGGTGGTCAATCAAGATATTGATGTGTTATTTGGGGGCTTAGTAGGTACCGGAACAGTGGTTGTAACAGCCCTCACTTGGCCTGATTTTACTTGGAGAGGAGTGCCGCCAGCATCCGCAAAAGGAGGCGACTGCGTTAAGATTCGTTATGATGGAACCTATTGGAGAGTGATCAGTATTTATCACCAATAAAATGAAAGGGTTATTATTTATACTGTTTTTTGTTCCGATATTTTGCTACGGGCAATTTCCAGTAATTACAACGCCATGGAAACCCGTTACAGACACTACAAGAGGAGTTGCCGGGCAAAGCCCGCAGGTTCATGGCGCACCTGGTCATGATACGATAAGATGGACCACTGTTCCGAATATTATTGGATTCAATCTGAAATTGGATTCTATAAAGTTAGTAGGAGATTCCGTATTTTACTATCAGAATGGAATTAAGCATTTCGGGTACCTTTATGATACTACAAGCCTATCAAACAGAATAAATTTAAAGGTAGATTCAGTAACAAAATCAAATGACAGTGTATTTTGTTGGAATAATGGAACTAAGGTGTTTTCATTTAAAGGTGTTATTGGACCAACTGGACCAACCGGACCAACAGGCGCAACGGGAGCAACAGGTGTAACAGGAGCAACAGGAGCAACAGGAGCAACAGGCGCAACAGGAGCAACAGGTGTAACAGGAGCAACAGGCGCAACCGGAGCAATATGTAGCGGAACATCTACTACATCAATAACTATTGGAACGGGGAGCAAGACATTCACGACTCAATCGGGATTGAGTTGTTTGGCTGGTGCGAGGGTAAGAGCTACCAATACGGCTGTAACAACGAGGTATGTCGAAGGCGTTGTAACCTCCTATTCAGGAACTACGATGGTGATAAATGTGGATAACACTGGTAGTTCAGGGACTTATGCTTCTTGGAACATAAATATCGCTGGAGATAAAGGAACGACAGGCGCGACTGGTGCTACAGGTGCAACTGGTGCCACGGGGCAAAATGGGAGTAATTGCGTTACCTACTATGATAATGGTACATGGGTAAATAATGGAACACAACCGCCTAATGACCTTACATTGTTCTATTCT
>CAIWCG010000038.1 GCA_903911135.1 uncultured Bacteroidota bacterium | reverse complement strand
TGCCATTGTCTAATAAGACAATGGGGATATTTGCGCAGTTTATGCCATTGTCTAATAAGACATTTGTTAAAATTTTAGGATTTTCAGGACTCAAAAGAAAGGAAAAAACGTTTTTGGAAACCAACCGAGTGTTGTGCATCTATTTTATTTTTATGATTTTTACTGGTTGGTGTTTTTCTGTTCTTGATGAATTCAGTCCTTTATAATACGAAGTATTTCTTGTGTTTTACCTTCCGATAATATTGAGCGGGGAATAGTTTTATTATCGACTATCATCAGCATAAATTTATAATCTTGTCCCTGCTCTTTCTTTTGTTCCGAATTATCATTGATAAGGTTATAATTGCTTCGCGTTTGGCGAGCTATCATAAGAATATCAAAATCCTAAATATCAATCAACTATTCGCGAAACCAATCGGAATACATCACATAATTGTCGGCGATGCCTTCGATGAGTTTCCTTATCTGTTCGATGCTCAATTCCTTGACTTTCTTGGCCGGCACACCGGCATAGATGCTGCCCGATTCGATGTGGGTGTTTTCGAGCACCACCGCTCCTGCAGCGATGATGCAATTCGATTCTACCACCGCATGATCCATGACGATGGCACCCATGCCCACCAATACATTGTCCATCAGCGTGCAGCCATGCACCAGGGCATTGTGGCCGATGGATACATTGTTTCCGATGACGGTCTTGGCCTTCTGGTAGGTGCAGTGAATGACGGCGCCATCCTGCACATTCACGCGGTTTCCGATGGTGATGGAATTGACATCGCCCCGCACCACGGCATTGAACCACACGCTGCAATCATTGCCCATGGTTACCTCGCCTACGATGGTGGCATTGTCGGCCAGATAGCAGTTTTCACCGAACTTCGGTGTCAGGCCTTTAACGGTTTTGATGAGGGGCATAAATAGGAAGGGTTATTTGTTGTCCTTTAAATCAATCACCTCTATGCCGGGATAATTGCCCACCACAAAAGTGAAAATGGAATCGCTGATGGGTGTATCGTGGCTGAACTTGTCGATGGTATAATTGATCTTGTTTCCGTTCTTGTCGAAAATCTTGCTGCTTACTATCAGTTTCTCGAGCTTGTTTATCGTCAACCTTATCTTGAAGAATTTCTTTTTCTTGTCTATCGGCGTAAGGTCGATGATTTGCACCGCCTTTCCACCATCGGTCTTTTCCTCCACAAATTTGCTGCTGTATCCCTTGTCGTACATGGTGAAAATGGTAGCCGGAGTGATGGCATCGGCCTTGGTGTTCGGGTCGGTAATCTGTACCTCTTTGGAGTCCTTCAAATATGTCCAAACGGTGGCACCATCGCAATAAACCTCTTGCCCGGCAATGAGCAGCTTATACTTGTTTCCCTTCAGAAATACCTTACCTGTCTGTTTCTCATTGGCCTTATCCTGCGGATTTTCAATGCTGTAGGTAAACTCTGCATTGATGCTTGCAAAAGTTTTATACTTGGCACTAACACCCTTCAATATGTCATCCGATATCTTGTCGCCTTGAGCCATGATGCTACCACCAAACAAGATAGCCAAAATGAATGTTCCAATCCTTATCTTCATTGTCTGAATTTCTTCAAATGTTCTTCTAAACTTATGATGTCCTTTATCAATACCTCTCTCGCCTTGCTTCCTTCGAATGGCCCTATAATGCCTGCATTTTCCAATTGATCCACGATTCTTCCGGCTCGGTTATATCCCAATTTCATCCTTCTTTGCAATAACGATGCCGAACCCTGCTGGAACTGCACGATGATTCTTGCTGCCTCTTCAAATTGGGGGTCCTTTTCGGAAGCATCAAATTCGCCTGATTCCTGTCCTTCCTCAATCACTTCAGGCAAACGGTAAGCATCAGGATAGCCATGCTGTTCGCCAATGAAATCGGTAATCTTTTCCACTTCAGGCGTATCCACGAAGGCACATTGCAATCGAATTAAATCCGCTCCGGTAGATAGCAGCATGTCTCCACGTCCTATCAACTGGTCGGCCCCACCTGCATCCAGAATTGTTCTTGAATCAATCTTCGAAGTAACCCTGAAAGCTATCCGTGCCGGGAAATTCGCCTTAATGGTTCCGGTGATGATATTGACAGAAGGACGCTGTGTGGCAATGATCAAATGTATTCCAATTGCCCTTGCCAACTGCGCCAAACGGGCAATGGGCAACTCGACTTCCTTGCCTGCCGTCATGATCAGATCGGCAAACTCATCGACAACCAAAATTATATATGGCAAGAAGTGATGACCTTCATTGGGATTCAATTTACGCTGAATGAATTTGGCATTATATTCCTTGATGTTCCTCACCTGTGCATCTTTCAGCAAGTCATAACGATGATCCATTTCAATGCAAAGGGAATTCAAGGTCTTGACAACTTTTTTGGTGTCGGTAATGATTGCCTCTTCGTCATCACCAGGCAACTTGGCAAGGAAATGGCGCTCAATCTTTTTGAACAAAGTCAGCTCTACTTTCTTGGGGTCTACCAACACGAACTTGATTTGAGAAGGATGTTTTTTATACAGCAATGAAACCAGAACGGCATTCAAACCAACTGACTTTCCTTGCCCAGTAGCACCAGCCATCAGCAAGTGAGGCATCTTTGCAAGATCGGCCACAAAGACTTCATTTGAAATGGTCTTTCCAAGACCTATCGGTAAATCAAAATCAGAATTCTGGAACTTTTCCGACCCGATAATGCTTCGCATGGAAACAGTTTCTGGCTTGGAGTTTGGTACTTCTATACCGATGGTGCCCTTGCCAGGAATTGGAGCGATGATTCGTATCCCCAATGCTGATAAACTCAAGGCAATGTCATCTTCGAGGTTCTTGATTTTTGCTATTCTTACACCGGCCGCAGGAATTATTTCATACAAAGTTACAGTTGGTCCCACTGTAGCTTTTATCTTGTCTATCTTGATGTCATAATGCCCAAGGGTTTCAACGATTCTGTTTTTGTTTTCAACCAATTCCTCATTGTTTACCTGGATTTTGTTCGAACCATAATTTTCAAGCAAATCAAGAGGAGGGAATTTATAAGAAGACAATTCTAAAGTAGGGTCAAATGGCGTATCAATCGTATTTCGTATTTCCTTATTGACAGAAGCAACCTCTTCTACTGCTACAGTTTCTATTGCCAATGGAATATGGTCCGCCTTCTTTACATTAGGTTTTTCCCTTTTCAGTGGTTTTTCTATTATTTCTCCTATCTCTTCATCATCTTCAATCTCTTTGTCTTCTGAAAAATCACTGTTCAATTCATCATTGTCATTACTAATTATTTCCATATCAAGATCTGCGACTTTGGAGGCATTGCCTTTCTTTGGAACAGGAACTTGTTCTGGAATTTCAAAACCGGCATCATCATTGACTAATGCAACTTCATTCTTGATTCGCTTAGGAAGAATAAATGAAATATTGAAAGCGACAACTAAAAATATCAACAAAGAAAAAAACAATACAATACCAGTTCCTATCATTCCAACCACACTGATAAACCAATTGCTCAATACATATCCGAAAGCACCGCCAACGAAAAGATAATCAGCATCTCTGACAATATAAGCAAGTGAAATGGACAGCCAAACGATAAAGAAAAAGGAATATGAATACGCTTTGCCAAGCGGATAGATAACCGAATTAAAAACAATTCTTGCACCTGTAATCAATATGAGGAAGGCAATAAGATATGCAGGTATGCCAAACCAGTCCTTGATGAACTGATGCGAGATTATGGCTCCTAATTTTCCTAACCAATTTTCTGCATGAATGCTTTGATTGGTAAGGATATCATTCCATGTTCGCTGAAAGATATCATCATCCACCTTCCAAGTAAACATGAAAGAGGTAAATGAAATCAACATTACCCCAGAAGTAAACAGCAGCAGCAAACCAAAGACTTTGTGGGTCCTTTCGTCCTTAAAAAAAGCAAGCCGATCGATGCCCTTTACCTTTTCTTTTTGAGGTTTGTCCTCTTCAATGAAAGGATTGGCTTCGAGTGGTTGCTCTTCTCTGGAATTATCGTTCTTGAAAGAATTCTTTTTAGACATTATTGCTGTTATAAAACAGGGCTAAATTACAAAACAGTTAAGTATTCCCTAAAAGTGTTTCTGAAAATCAGTGAAAGAGCTATAAAAAATACTGTAAACTGATTGGATTTACCTGATGTAAACTATTTTCTTGGTCTGATTATTCGAACCGGATATCAAGGTTGCAAAGTAAATGCCGTCAGGCAACTTGATTCCTTTGTCATTCCGCCCATCCCAAGAATAATCATAAGTTCCGGGTTGCTGATATTTATCCTCCAATTTACATATCTCATGACCATTTATGTCTTTTACCTTTAATATTACTTGACCTGCAGTTTTTAATGAATAACTAATGGTAACGGAAGTGCTAAATGGATTCGGATACGCCTTATCTATAGCCATGTCATTCGATTTAAATGATGTAATTCCGCTTGGATTTGGAAGTGTGGCACTAAAAACTCCATTCCCATGGGTGGCAATTACTATTAGCCCATCTGATTGTCTGAAGTCAATATAATCAACCACCACGTTTCCAATGGTATTTGCTCCTTCCTGTGTCCAAACGGTACTGTCGCCATTCAAATGCGTTGTTGAATAAAGCCCTGTACTTGTCCCAACAAAATAATAGATGGAGTCTTGAGTAGGAATGATGGCTGCCCAACGAACGGATGGACCATTGCCGGAACCATCAGGATGTTGTTCCAGATTTCCACTGATGGAAGCCCAAGTGTTTCCGCCATCAGAAGTATAAAAGATGCTCTTGACATTATAATTTGAAAAGGTGGCAATGGCAGTTGCTCCATCTGTTGTTTTAACAGCAATGCAGCTTACATAAGCATTTGGTGGCAGACCTTTGCCTGTCCAGATATCCACCTTGTTCGGATTGCCTACATCGGGGTTGTCGATGCGATATATTCTTCCATTTTGGGTACCATAATAAAGATTATCCGAGTTCTTGCCATGTCCCAAAGCGGTGATGGTTCCACTTACCAATGAGTTGGTAAGTTTCGTCCAGCCAGATGTAGTGGTATTAAAACTCAAAGGAGGTATTCCGCTCAGATTGTCATTTCTCCAAACATAAGCTCCACCTGCCATATACATCCTGTTGGTATTGTTAGGATCCAATAAAAGCGGGTTGATGAAAAGGTATCCTGCTCCACCTGTTGGGTCTATTCTAGTGGCGGTAAAAAGATTGACAGCACCGGTATTGTCTATGTTCAATCTTCCGGTAAGACCATTTTGTATGGCTCCATAATAATATGCCTTGCCATCGGCAACGGCTGTATAGGTTCCATCAGCACCTGTAATGGGAATCCAAGGCACTGCCGTAGATAAACTGTTAGTCCAGAAGTTGCCATTATCCTGCATTCCGCCAATGATGACAGGGTCTCCAGAAGTTCCGTGATCTATCGCCACAGTATAAAATTGTGAATTATAATAGCCATTGTTCAAACTTACCCATGCTACTGTTGCGGCTGCATTGTCATTGGTCAACTGAACTCCACCATCATTGCATGAAACCATCTTGGTAGGATCTGAAAAGAAAGCCAAGCCATGCTGATCGGGATGATGATTCTGATAAACGCCATCTCGTCCCAATGGATCAACGCTGTTCACATTATAGCCACCGATAAGTACGTTGGTGGTGGTATCGGCAAAGCCATTGGTAGAACGGTAAAGATTTGTTCCGCCCAGAAACACGATGTTTTCATTGTCAGGTCTAACCTTCAAGACCATGTCATAAGAACTTTGAGAATCATAGTTCGCATTGCCACCCAAAGCAGGTATGCTTTGAGACAGGTTCACCCAAGTTCCGCCTGCTCCTGAACCATCGCCAGACAGGTAGGTGTATTTCCAAAGGTTATGCCCCAACTTGCCAGTATTAGGAGTCTCCGACAAGAAGTAAACCGTATTTTCATTCGAAGGTGCCACGGCTATGATGGTGCGGTGATAAACTGCTGGCCAACCAGTTGGGGTGATGCTGGTCCAGGTGGTGCCACTGTCCGATGAACGATAGATTCCATGATCGACGGATGGATTGAAGGCAGCATAAAGTATGCCTGATGGAGTTACTTCCACATCGGTATAAGAAGAAGAGTTATTGCTTGCCCCAAGAACCGAATTCCAGGTGGTACCTCCATCCATCGAACGATAGATATGGGCATAGGTGGCGGCAAACACCACATCATTTACGGTATCATTGGCATAAGGAACTATCTTCCAAACATAATCGAAGTTATTGTTGAATACCTGCGGACTGTCGTTTGCCGTGGCTGGCAGCACCGACCAAGACAAACCGCTGTCGATAGATTTATAGATTCCATCTCCTAGGTAGGCTGCATATGCAGACTGTCCAGTTGCACTGTTTCCATCCGTTTCTCCTCCACCGAAATACCAAACGTTTCGGTGGTTCGTCCTGCGGTCTTGAGCCAAACAGCTCACGCTATGCAGCTGCGAAGGCAAGGTAGTCTGCACCCAGGAATGTCCGGTATCCGCCGAAAGCCACATGCCTCCCGACACTCCACCTGCCAATATCCTGCTTTCGTTCGAGACATCGATGCCTACAGCCCTCGTTCTGCCACCCACATCGTTAGGGCCACGTCTTGTCCATGTTTGGGTCTGCATGTTCTTGCTTCGGTCCTTGCCGTTTATCTTCACGTCGAACTTCTTCGGCAGGTGGGCGGCAAACGCCAGCTCCTTGCCTCTCATGCCCATCGGAATGGTGCCAGTAGCCGGGTCTTTCATGCGGTTGAATTCATATTCCGCCCTTGCCATCGGGTTGTCATTCGTCCCCTCCTGCATGTCCTTCATCGAAGGATTTCCTTCTATTACGGCTTTGTTTTCGGGGTCTTCATTCAGTTTCTTGATTACATAAATGCACACCACCACGTTTATCGCCAAGATGATTCCGGCTACTATGTAAGATGTTTTTCTGCTCATTGTTATTGCTAATTTTGATGCAAATATATATATTTATTATTTGAAGCCTACATTTTCTTCTCGTATCATGGTGCGTCCCGCTATCCGCTGTAGCCGCTGCCAGCCCAAAACCGATACAAAGCAGCGGGCTGCCGCTACTATCGGGGCTATGCTCTATGGCAGGTTGCTCGAAGCAGCTTTTTACAAGTAACTTGGCTGCGGCGAAAAGG
>CAIWCG010000037.1 GCA_903911135.1 uncultured Bacteroidota bacterium | reverse complement strand
GTATCAAGACAAAAGAATAAGAGAAAGAGAAAAAAAATTCACCAACGGACCTAGTGCTGCGTGGCAGAAACCCTGCTTTATTTTAGAAAAAAGATTTAAGTGTGATTCTTTTGTTTCTTTACTTCTAAAGAAAAGAAATTAAAATGAAAATTTTCCCATAAGCCTCAAACAAGCAAAGGTGTTTGAGGAGCATCGCGACGAGTTCTTTGCTTGCGGCGTCGGCAAAAGATGTTTTTAGTGATTCTTATTAAGCCTTGATTTTTTGTTTCCTTTGTATCAAAACAAAAGAATATAAAAAAACAACAATCCCCATATATAAAGCACCTACGTAGCTTATGCAATATCATCATGGCATCCCATTTCTACCAATATCCAGCCCCTCTGGGGCATCCTAATTCCTAATTCCTAATTCCTAATTTATAATTCCTAATTCGTTTCCCCTCCTCTATTCCTGCATTATAAGAATCACGTTAAGAAAACAGCTTTTCACCGTAAGCCATAAACAAGCAAAGCTGTTTGAGGAGCACAGCGACGAGTTCTTTGCTTGCGGCGTCGGCAAAAGCTATTTTTTTGATCTTTTGATTTCATTTGAAATTAATATTCTGTTACTCCATTCTTTTAATTTCATTCTGATAAAAAAATACCATAGTCATTACGCCAAGCATTATCTTTGTGTCATTTTCCTTCGCTCCATCGCCATTTTCCTCCACTGATGCAAATATTTTATTGTGCAGATATGCCAAAAATTCACTTTGTCCGCTTGCCAAATAATATTTTTCAAAATCTATATAATCATCACCAATAACATATTCAAATTGTATCCTATCGCGCCAAACAAAAAATTTTGAAATAGCTTCCGAACTTATCATCTGCAATTCGCCGTAGGTATTTTTGAAACAATAATCTACCATTAGGCAATATTTCCAAAACAATTCTCTCGAATCACCATAATGCAATTTCTTTCCGGTATCAATGAGTTGTAAATGCACCATTTTTTGACTTCTTTTCAAATCCTCCATCCGCTCTTTTAATTGCATATCACTCAATTTAAAGAAAAAATCTTCGGCAAAGTCAATGGTTTCCTGGTCTATTGATTTCATGATATGGAAAGATAATCAATTTACATCCGGCACCATTTTCTTCACTTCCTCCTGATACAACCAAGTCATGGTGATAATAGCATTAAACACGATGCAAGCATCCGGTTCAGGGAAATTATTGAATTCAAGAATCATGGATTCGCATTTAGCTTCAATAAATTCAAGCATTGGCACTTGCCCCGCTCTTGCTATTTCTTTGGGATAATTTGTATTGCCCGAAGGTTCGGGATTCTTTTTTATATCATTAACAATCCAAGCTAATTTGTCGCTTATCTTTTGCTTTGAAATTAATGGAATGGTTCCATAAAAACTTTTAAAACAATAATCGGTCATCAATACGAATTTCCATAAAACCTCCAATTGAAATTCATTCTTTAATCCGGTTTTAACACCTCTGAAAAAAAGTTCAAGGAAAGGTTGTCTTTCCCAAAATTCTTTATGCCTTTCTGCTAATTGTTCAATGCTCAATCTAAAGAAAAAATCTTCGGCAAATTCAATGGTATCCGGGTCTATTAATTTCATCTCTTGGGTGGGAATTTAGTTTTGTTGAACAGTTCGTTTTTTAATCTCGTTCTGATAGATATATCCCAGGCTCATCAAAGTTAATATCAATTCTTCATTTTCATATTTTGTAAATAGTTTCAAGTCTTGATCATAAAATTTCAATTTTATCCCTATTGTAGCAATTAGATTATTTTGCCCAATCTCTTCCATCAGTTTTGGAAGGTTTATAAAGTTGCTGCCGCTATTCTTTCCAAGGTGTTTTGAAGTTTCATAGGATTTCATTTGTGCGATGATTGCCTCCTTCCTAATCATCAATAATTTTCCATAGAAAATGTTAAAACAATGATCTATCATCAAGGTCATTTGCCAAAGAATAATTCTTTGTTCATGCCCTCTAAGATTATCAAAAACTCCTGAAACATATAAATGAATTCCTCCTTGTCTCGTCTTGAATTCTTCTACCCTTTCCTTCACCTGCGCATCGCTTAATTTGAAGAAAAAGTCTTCGGCAAAGTCAATCGTTTCCTGATCTATTAATTTCATCATGGGGCAAAGATAATATTTAAGAAGAAGGTATAACCCGCAGGTCTGGATGTTCACTAATCTTGCTTCATTCGACAATTAGTTTGACATATCTGTAAGTCGAGATTTCTTCAATCTCACCAGCTGCGTAAGATCTATTATCCTGTGCCTACTCACAAAGGATATTTTATTCTCCCTTGATAAAATCAATATATAACGCACCTACGGAGCTTAAACAATATAGCCATGGGTTCCTGTTTCTACCAATATATTACCCCTCTGGGGTATTAATAATTCATAATTTATAACTCATAATTCATAACTCATATTTATTTTCCCCTTCATTTAAAACCCCAAAAATCCCCCTTCCAAACCACTCATATCATATTCAATACCAACCCATTAACCCAAAAAAAAATTAATCCAAAAATTCGTGCACGGACACTTTCTAACAATATCGGGAGCGTTTCTAAGAACATCGTAAGCGATTCTAAGGCCATCGAAAGCGTTTTTAAGGCCCTCGGGAGCGTTTCTAAGACCATCGAAAGTGATTTTAAAGCCATCGAAAGCGTTTATAAAGCTGTCGGGAGCGTTTCTAAGGCCATCGAAAGCGTTTTTAAGAACCTCGCAAGTTATTCCAAGACCATCGCAACCGCAAATAACCCCTCTCGTTCGTCAAATATTCATCAGTCGTCAGATAACTATCACTTCTCAATCTTACTGCCCCTTGTCATAAGACAGAAAAAGGAATCCAGCAAATACATCCCCTATCAGCCCACAACATATACTAGAACCGTGTATAGGTTATATAGTATAATTATAATGCCCATGAATCATTATGATTATAAAATGGCAGTGGCAGTAACTATCCTTCCCCTGCCTCTTCCTTAGAGGTGTTTTACCCAGAGCATCATGAATTCGGAGAGAAAACCGATGAAGAATCCGATGTATAGTTGTGCTGGGCTGTGTTCCTTTAATATCAGCCGTGCCGTGCCGGTGATGCCGGCGATGAAAATGGCTATGAGCAGCGGCAAGCGGATGTCGATGATGACGATTTGCGACATTAAAAGCAGTGTGCCGATGATTCCTCCGATGCCGATGAGGTGTACGCTGATTTTCCAGAACAGATTGACGATGACGGAGAGCAGTACGGAGATGGTGGCGCCAAGAAGGACTTTGTAAAACAGCGTGGGGAGGCCCAGTTTCTTCAGCAGATAGTATCCGAACATGTAAAAGATGGCGGTGAAAAGGAATGGGAATCGGCGTTCTTCCCGTGTCTTCATCTCGAAGGTGTCGATGGTACCCTTTAATTTGAAAACGATGGTCATGAGGATGGGAAAGACGAGCGTAGTGGCTACCACCACCTTGTAAACGGTTATTTCTATCTTCTCGGGCAGGGAATATTCGAGGTATTCCTTGTAATGAAACAAGAGGAACATGCCAAATACAGGCATCAGCAAGGGATGGAACAGGATGGAAATGATTTTTGCGGGTATTTTCAGGAAAATAGGCGTCTCCTCCCCTGCTGTTTGTTCCAAATCTTCCATTTAGTCTTATATTTCTTTCCTCAATCGGGCTACAGGAATGCCTAATATCTCGCGATACTTGGCTACTGTCCTTCGGGCAATGTTATATCCCTTGTCTTTGAGCACTTGTGTCAGCTTGTCATCGTTTATTGGGTGGCGTTTGTCTTCGGCAGCCACACAATCTATGAGTATCTGCTTCACTTCCTTGTTGCTCACCTCCTCGCCACTATCTGTGGACATCGATTCGGAGAAGAAACTTCGTAAAAGGAACGTTCCGAACGGTGTTTGTATGTATTTACTGTTCGAAACCCTCGAGATGGTAGAGATATCCAAGCCGGTTATTTCAGATATATCCTTCAATATCATCGGTTTCATTTTGGTTTGGTCTCCGGTAAGGAAATAATCGCGCTGATAGGTGATGATGGCCCCCATGGCACGCAGCAAAGTATCTTGCCTTTGTCTCAATGAATCGATAAACCACTTGGCAGCATCCAGTTTCTGTTTCACAAACTGTATGGCCTCCTTGTTACCTTCCTTCGAGCGCTTGCTTTTGTCGCTCGTATAGTCCTTGAGCATCTCCTTATATGTTTTGCTCACCCTCAAGTCAGGAGCATTGCGCGAATTCAATGTCAATTCTATTTCGCCCTCGTCGTTTGTCAGGATAAAGTCGGGGATGATATGCTCCTGGCTCTTGTTCGAAGCGCTGAAAGTGTTTCCAGGCCTTGGGTTCAGCTTCAATATCTCATGAATGGCACCCTTAAGCTGCTCTTCCGTGATGTTGAAGTAGAGCGCAATCTTGTCGTAATGCTTCTTCGAGAACTCCTCCATTCTTTTCTCCACTATCCTTATGGCCAATTTGGTGGCATCATCAGGATTATGAACCCTATGCAGTTGCAGCAGCAGACATTCACGCAAATCCCTTGCCCCCACCCCAGCAGGGTCGAAGGATTGAATCACTTTCAACACCTCCATCACTTCCGTTTCGGTAGTTTCAATGTTTTGCATGAACAGCAAGTCGTTGATGATGGCCTCCATCGGTCTGCGAAGGTAGCCATCATCATCTATGCTGCCCAACAGCTGTTCTGCAATCATCATTTCCTGGTCATCCATCACCATCATGCCCAATTGCTGGGCCAACAAATCCCCAAAACTCGTCTGCAGCACTATAGGCATCTCACGAGACTCGTCATCCGAACTTTTGTTGCTCGCGCTCATCTTATAATCCGGCGTATCATCCAGGTCATCCAGATAATCCTCCAGGCTCAAGTCCTCGTTCACATCCGTCAAGTCCTCATCCAAGTCGTTCAAGTCCTCATTCTCATCCTGCTTCAAGTCATCCTCCTCCTGCTCCTCCTTGCCCTCTTCCAGCGCAGGGTTTATCTCCAGTTCCTCCTTTATTCGTTCCTCCAGCTCCATTGTAGGCACCTGCAGCAACTTCATCAACTGAATCTGTTGCGGCGATAATTTCTGTTGCAGCTTCATCTGCAAGCTCTGTCTTATTCCACTCATGGCATTAAATATTCATTCACCCTGCAAAACTAATAAAATTATAATTTGAAGCCTATGTTTTTCTTCTCGTATCATGGCCAGTCCCGCTATCCGCTGTAGCCGCTGCATCCACATTCCCGAAACAAAGCAGCGGGCTGCCGCTACTATCGGGGCTATGCTTTGATGGCAAGCTTCTTCGAATGAACTTTCATCAAGTAACCTGGCTGCGGCGAAAAGG
>CAIWCG010000036.1 GCA_903911135.1 uncultured Bacteroidota bacterium | reverse complement strand
GAGCAGGAGGTCGCAGGTTCGAATCCTGCCACCCCGACTTTTTTTATAAATGGTGAATTGTAAAGCATTAATTGACGACACAATTAAATTTATAATTCACCATTTATTATTTACTGTATTCGGTCCCATAGCTCAACCGGATAGAGCATCAGTTTTCTAAACTGACGGTTACAAGTTCGAGTCTTGTTGGGATCACTAAAGAGGAGTTGCTCATTTGCAATTCTGCTTAAATAAATAGTTTGCACTCGATATTTAGTATTTTTTACTCATTGTAGCATCTATGATACTTCATGAAGATGGATAATATGTTTTTGGATGATTCCATGATGTCGTTGCCAGAAAAAATGAAATTATTGAAGCATCTATGATACTACATGTAGATGGATAATAGGTTTTTGAAGGATTCCATGATGTCATTGCAAAGGCAAATGAAATTATTGAAGCATCTATGATACTACATGTAGATGAAAAATATGTTTTTGAAGGATTCCATGATGTCATTGCCAGAAAAAATGAAATTATTGAAGCATCTATGATACTATATGAAGATGAAAAATTTGTTTTTGAAGGATTCCATGATGTCATTGCCAGAAAAAATGAAATTATTGAATCTTTATCTTGGATGATCATCAATAAAATAAATGGTTTTGAACGGGTAAGATTATTTGATGCTTATCATTCATAAAATGTTACATGGAAAAGGCAAAATGTTACATGGAAAAGGCAAAATAGTACATGGAAAGGCCAAAATGTTACACGGAAAAGCCGAAATGTTACACGGAAAAGGCAAAATGTTACACGGAAAAGGCAAAATGTTACACGGATTTTTGCAAGAATAAAGCCTGTTACTATCTTTTTTAAGGATAATGACAGGCTTTATATGTATAAAAATGCCTTATAAATGAACTTATAAATGATAATAATAGGAAACCTTGGCGGTTATTTCTGCTGATAGGTTTATTATCCACGAGGTGCTGTAACCGGCGAGTAAGGTGAATTTCTGTCCTGCTAAAATGATTATTCCTGCTCCTAACGGGTCATTTCCTTTGACTAATTTGATGCTTCCTCCGGTGGTATTTTCCAATTCTTTGCCTATCACTAATCCTTTTATCTTCATTTGAAATAATGGTAAAAGGGTACTGGTTCTTAATTTTGGTTTGGAGATGTGATAGGTGAGTTCGTAGCCGTATTTCTCCATCTTTCGTGGGTTGTCGGAGAAGGTGTGTTTGAGTGATTGGCCTGCTTGGATGATGAATATGCGGACATCTTCCATGTCGGTATTCCTTAATTCCGTTTCTGTTTCCGAGTCGGTGGTCTTGTTATTGAAGAGTTCGTAATCGGATTTTGCATTTGCTATGTTTGTGAGTTCATCGGCTCCGATGACGTGGTTTTCGGTTTTCCAAAAGGTCAATGGACTGAGGCCTGGGGCGAAGGTGGCGTCTTTGTCCCACACTTTTTTTGCGAGGATGAGCTTTTCGTCTATGGTCAGCGCCAGATTTATGGCTTTGCCATGCACCACGTCATATCCCCATATTTCTATGTTCGATACGTTGCTCGGATTTTGGCTTTTCAAGACTTGTCCGGCCTGTACTATTTTCGTCCACGAAGGGTCGAATTTCTTTTCGAATTCCTTGTATGCTATATTGGCGGATACCTTGTAGTCGTCGGCTTTTCCGTGGTGTATCATGGCGCTGTCGGCGAGTGCATCGAGTGCATCCACATCCACATCTTCCTCCACAATGAGGGGTTGGAGTGGTCCGGTGCCTGCATCGAGGTCTATCTGGGCTTTTAGTTTTTTGAATAATTTCACTTCGTCGGGAACATTTTCTTCTACTGTTACTTTTGACATGTTTAATGATTTTTAAATTTACGGATACTTTTCTTTAACTGACCATGCGTTTCTGAAACGCCGTCAAACGGTAGTCGCTGTAGTATCTATAGGGTTTTAAAGAATCATCTTCGGGAGAAGCGGTGTCGAAGATTGCAGGATGAAAACCGTTAGTTTTACTGGATGCAAATTTCCTGGAGAAATATTGACTTGGCAAAAGTAACAAAATGATTGGAATGAGAATTTGGTGAGCATGGAGTATCATGAAAGAGGCATTTTATGTTTATAGCTGCTCATGGCGCCATAAAAATAAAATGCTGCTACCTTAATTGGTTATCTTTGCATATCCGAAAGGGATAAACCGAAGGAAAAAACGCCTACAATGTGCCATTTGAAAATCAATTGGATGAAATAAAAAAAACCAAATCCATTGACGAGAAGCAAGCGCTATCGGAACAATGAATTCTTATAAGAAAACAAATTCAACCAGCCGCTAAAAAAGTGGGATTCGAGGCCTTGAATTCATGTATGAGTCTCATTAAAAATCAGATAATAATATTTTGCAGATTTATAATAAAATTCCTTTCCTTCGTCCTTTGTTATCCTTAATATGTGGTATATTTTTAGGGGTTAATTTTGGGTTTAAAAATGAACTTGCGTTTATCATTGTTTCAGTTTTATTTTCAATATCATTATACCTGCACCATAAAACAAAAACATTTCAGGCTTATCGTTTTAAATATATTTATGGATGCGTAATGAATTCAATGATAGCATTGATAGGTTTTCAATATGCGGTATACCACACGAATAGCCTTTCATCGAGTCATTTCAGCAATCTTTTAAGTGGTTATGAAATGGCAGTTGTGAAGGTATATAAACAACCGACAATCAAGGATAAAACAATCAGGATTTTTGGAAGCGTGAAGCAAATGAAATCAAAATCCTGGTTCAAAACATCTGGCAATATAGTGATGATAATGCCTAAGGATTCGGCCTCATTGAAGATATGCTATGGTGATTATTTAATGATAAAATCGCCTATCGAACCAACAACGCCACCTATGAATCCATGCGAGTTCGATTACAAAAAATACTTATCTTTTCAGTCGGTATATCATCAAACATATTTAACAACGAGTACATTCATTACGTTGGATAGAAACCAAGGCAATGCGATAGTTTCATGTGCCTATCAGCTTCAAAAGAAATTATTGAAAACCTTTAATGGATACCTATCAGGCAAGCGAGAAATCGCCGTAATTTCTGCATTGATTTTAGGCGATACGGACGGCATAGACAATGATTTATTTGCTGCCTATGCAAACACTGGTGCAATACATGTACTATCGGTATCTGGCATGCATACCGGGTTAATATTCATTGCATTAAATTACTTGTTATTCTTTATGCAAAGAAGAAAATGGCTACGAATAATCAAAGCTGTTTTCATCATTTCATTTTTATCCTTTTATGCACTATTAACGGGCTTATCTCCGGCTGTATTGAGGTCGGTTTTTATGCTTTCATTGATCATTATCGGCAATACGATGGATAGAGACCCGATGATATTAAACACTATTGCTGTTTCAGCCTTTGCATTGCTTCTTTTCGATCCCTATTTAATCATGAATGTTGGGTTTTTGCTTTCATATTTTGCAATTACCGGCATCGTTGTTCTGCATCCTACATTTAAAGAGTTACATACTTTTAGATTTGCTTTATTTGATAAATTATGGTCGGCAACGTGTGCTTCATTTGCCGCACAAATAGCTGTGTTTCCAATAGTAATTCTATTCTTTCATCAACTACCGGTTTATTTTTGGCTTTCAAATGTTTTTGTTTGGATTTTAACACCATTTATAATGGGGTCGGGAATATTTCTCCTCCTGATTCAAAAGATAAGCTTTCTATCCGTCTTATTCGGCAAGGCAACATCGATCTTAGTCTATCTATTAAATTTATCAGTGATTGAAATAAACAACATTCCAAATTCAATATGGTCAGGAATTTCAATTACACCACTCGAAGCATTCCTTATATACCTAGCATTTATACTATTCTATAAATTCATCAAGACTAGCAAGCCAAAACTTTTAATCTTATGCTTAAGTATTATGTTGATTATTTTAAGCAATCAGTTTTACGCTAATTTATCAACGATGAAGCAGAAAAAAATCATCATATATGACATAAACAAACATACTGCCATTGACTTCGTTGCCGGGCACTCATCAATATTTGTTGCAGACACCAATTTACTTGAAAACAAAAGCTTAGTCAATTATCATATCAACGCAAATAGAGCTGAATTGAAAATAAATACCTCCAACATCATTACAACCAGCTTTGATAATAATCAAAATAATATCGAGTCAATTCATTTTAAAAGAATCGACAACTTCATTCAATTCTATGATAAAAGAATTGCCATCATTAATTCTAAAACCGAGTTAAAAAACACAGCATTTCCATTAACGATTGACTATTTGATTCTTATCGGGAACCCAAATATAAAGATTAAAGATATAACCAAGACTTTCAACATTAAACATTTAATTATTGGCTCTTCAAATAATAAGTTTAGGAACAAAAAATGGATTGAAGAATGCTATCAAGCAAATATTGATGTCTATTCTATTATTGACTCCGGTGCATTGGTAATAAATTTGTAATTGGAAGTGTGGAGCGGGGAACGGGATTCGAACCCGCGACCCTCAGCTTGGGAAGCTGATGCTCTACCAACTGAGCTACCCCCGCTTTTGGTGGGGCAAATATATGTTTTTTCTGGTTTATAGGATTCCTTTTTAATGGGTGAAAGAAAAGCTTCAAGATTTATTGCTGAATCATTGCCTCGAAAGGGTTAAAATAACCATAAAAGTATCATCATAACATAACTTAATTGAATATTCACTGATAATTATTACTTTTGCCGCATTAAAATAATCCCAAGTCACGTGTCTGATTGCTTAGTTATCATACCTACCTATAATGAAAAGGAAAACATCGAAAAGATGATCCGAAAGGTTATGACTTTGGAGGAAAAGGAGTTTAATTTATTGATAATTGACGATGGTTCTCCTGATGGAACAGGTGCAATTGTCAAGTCATTGATGGATGAATACAAGGATCGATTGTTTATAGTTGAACGTAAAGGTAAACTTGGTTTGGGTACGGCATACATTCATGGATTCAAGTGGGCATTGGAACATAAGTACGACTATATTTTTGAAATGGATGCAGACTTTTCTCACAATCCATTGGACTTGGTTCGCCTGTATCATGCATGTTCTAAGGATGGAGCCGAAGTTGCGATTGGTTCGCGATATATACATGGAGTTACCGTCATAAATTGGCCGATTGGGAGAGTATTGATGTCCTATTATGCTTCTGCATACGTACGTTTCATTACAGGAATGTCCATTCGGGATACAACTGCAGGATTTGTCTGTTTCAAACGCCAAGTATTGGAAACAATTAACTTTGACAAGATAAAGTTTATGGGATATGCATTTCAAATAGAGATGAAATTCAACGCATGGAAACATGGTTTCATCTTGAAAGAGATTCCCATCATCTTTACCGACCGAACTGAAGGCACATCAAAGATGAGTGGAAGCATATTCAAGGAAGCCTTCTTCGGAGTGATGCAAATGAGGATCAAAAGCATGTTCCGAAAGTTCAATAAAGTATCAGATACAAAGAAATAAATGGTAGGCATTTTAATTAGAAATGCTACTATAGTCAACGAAGGCAAACAATTCGTTGCAGATGTTCATATCAGAAACGGAAGGATAGAAAAGATTGGCTCCAATCTATCTGTTAGAGAGAAAGTAATAGAAATTGAAGCTACAGGAAAGCATCTTTTCCCTGGAGCAATAGATGATCAGGTGCATTTTCGTGAACCTGGACTGACACACAAAGGAGAAATCTACACAGAAGCCAAGGCTGCGGTGGCAGGAGGAATCACTTCGTTCATGGAGATGCCAAATACGATTCCGAATGTCTTTACTCAAGAGCTTTTGGAGGATAAATTTCAGATAGCTGCCCGTACTTCTTTGGCAAATTATTCTTTCTTCATCGGAGCGTCGAATGATAATGCCGAAGTGGTTCTAAGAACGAACAGAAAGAACGTTGCAGGCATCAAGATTTTCATGGGTTCGTCCACAGGAAACATGTTGGTGGACAATCCTTCTACGCTGGAGTTCCTATTTTCCCGTTCCGAGTTGCTGATTGCTACACATTGCGAGGATGAAGCGACAATAAGGCGCAATATGGAACAATATAAAAGCCAATATGGCGAAAATATTCCCGTGTCCTGCCATCCTTTGATTCGAAGTGCGGAGGCTTGTTACCTATCTTCTTCCATGGCGGTGGAACTTGCCAAAAAGCACGGCACACGACTGAACATTCTGCACATATCTACGGCAAAGGAACTCGAACTTTTCAGAAATGACATCCCATTAAAGGATAAGAAAATCACTGCCGAAGCATGTATTCACCATCTTTGGTTTGATGACGGCGATTACGAGCGATTGGGCAACTTTATCAAGTGGAATCCTGCCATAAAAACCAAACATGACAAGGAGGAAATCTTCAAAGCTTTGCTTGATGACCGAATAGATATCCTTGCCACCGATCATGCGCCGCATACGATGGAAGAGAAGAGCCAATCGTACCTGAAAGCTCCATCTGGCGGGCCATTGGTACAACATGCCTTCGTGGCGATGCTCGAATTTTATCATCGAGGAATGATTTCGCTCGAGAAGATTGCGGAGAAGATGGCACATCATCCCGCTATCTGCTATATGGTTGAAGACCGTGGCTTTATACGCGAGGGATACCACGCCGATTTGGTGCTTATAGACCTGAACAGCCCCTGGAAGGTGGAGAAATCAAACCTTCTGTACAAATGCAACTGGTCTCCGTTCGAGGGGGAGACATTTAATGCCAAGGTGACCCACACTATCGTGAGCGGACACTTGGCTTATGAGAATGGCAGCTTCCATGAGGAGCAAAAAGGCCAGCGTTTGCTCTTCACGAGATAATCTTTTTTACTTCTTTGGTTTGATGCGGACGAAGACTTGTTTCTTCCTCGAGTTGTCCATCACTTTTTCGTTCACTTCGAACTTGTTGATGGCTCGCATGAGTGGTGTGAGCTTGGCAAATCCATAATTCCGTGGGTCAAAGTCGGGATGTTTCTTCATTATCAAGCTGCCTACCTCGCCAAGGAACGCCCATCCGTCTTCATCTTCCAAATCCACGATGGAGGAGGCTATCAAATTGACGACTTCCTTGTTTATCTTGTGTATGGTTTCTTTCGGGGCTTCCTTCACTTTCTTCGTTTCCTCGGCAGTTTCCACTATCGGGGTGGCGATGATTTCCAAGTAGATGAATTTGTCGCAGGCCACGATGAATGGGGTGGGTGTTTTCTTCTGGCCGATGCCGAATACCTTCATGCCGGCTTCCCTTAGGCGCGTAGCCAATCGGGTGAAGTCGCTGTCGCTGGATACGATGCAAAACCCGTCTGCCTTTTCGGAATAAAGTATGTCCATGGCGTCTATTATCAGTGCCGAATCGGAGGAGTTTTTGCCGGTGGTGTAGGAATATTGCTGTATCGGGGTGATGGCGTTTTCCAACAGCACCTTCTTCCACCCGTTCAGGGTGGGTTGGGTCCAGTCGCCATAGATGCGCTTGAGTGTGGGAGTGCCATATTTCGCTATCTCTTCCATCATTCCTTTTATGTTTGATGATGGGATGTTATCTGCATCAATCAATACAGCTAACCTTAAATCCTTTTGTGTGTTCATTGATGCAAATATACGAATTTCTGCGGACTTGCTGCATAGTACCTTTTACTTTCCTGATATTTTGGATGAGGATATTCTTATTATGATGTCACCGTTGGCACGGATGAAATTATAGTAAGAATATCTTAAGAAATAATTATGAATGATGAATTATAAATTATGAATGGGGAGGTATTTCATTGAAAATTTTATAAACGATTCTATCCTATTTATAATGTAGGTATAAAGTTGGGGTTTATATGGAAATTTGTTCTCAATGAAATTGAATGGGAAGAGTATATCGCACTGCAACATTCTTCCCTTTTTGCTTACCTGGAATCCAATCAGGCATAGCTTTAATGACTTTTAATGTTTCTTCATTAACTGGTCCATAATCAAGCCCGCGTAGAATCTTAACATCACTTATTTTGCCATCGGCTTCCACAATAAATGTTATAAATACCTTTCCATGTATTCCTTCTCCTGGATATTTTAAGTTATTGCTAAGATAGTTTAACAAGGCTGCCTCCCCTCCAGGAAACTTTGGCATAATTTCTACGGTAGTATAGACATCATTTCGCTCAATAGATGCAGCTTTCGAATCCTTAACGGTATCTGTTTGACCAGCAGCAGTTGTATGGATCAAAACAAAAAGCAATGCTATCATATTGACCTGTTTCATCTTGTAATAATATGAATGCAAACATACTAAATTGCCTGGTAGATTTATAATTGCTACTGCCAGAAAGAGATTTACACATAAGAGTTGGCTGTGTGGCTGGGCGAGGGAGTGGAGTGGCGCCGATAGGCGGTTCTTTGCCTTTTGCAGGCGTTGGTGAGGGAGGCAAAAACGGAGCGTAGCGAACCCACGCAACACCCCGACCCCTTGCAGCAGCCCTTTCCCTTAAGGCTGCTGCTGGGGACGCCCCCAAATGAAAATGATTGTCATGACTTGATGGATAATTGTTGCAACTATTTCGCGGTATATATATAACGGTATGATTTGCGCTCTCTGGGGGATTGTGTATTCTTACATTTTAAACCTGTTTCGGAGGGCTGACAAATTATTTTTGAAATCATGTATCACGACATCAAGGACATTAAGAAGAGTAACCATTTGGGTGTGGCGATGACGACGAAAGACTACTTGCTGAAGGAGTTTTCGGTGTATGATTTGGATGTGCATGTGGAGGTTTTGGTGAGGAAAATAATGAGTGTGCATGGCTGCGGTGGCACTTGTCTGTTTTCGATGGATGGGGAGCCGAACCACCTGCAGAATTGGAACATCGGGCATTATCTTCGGATGTTTTCGGCTACGCAATTCGGGAAATATAACAAGACGGACATATTGAACAAGAATTTTGTGAAGGGGTATCATATAGCGGACAGGAATTTGTTTGCGGTGATGACAAATGGCACGGAAATAAAGGTGAGCGTGGATGAACATGTGCGGTTTGAGATGGACATGAAACCGTTTTTTGCTGCCAGGTTAAGGCGAGAGAAATTGAATGAATGAATATCGGTGGATGTCTTGAATTTCGGGATTTCCATTTTGGGTTTTTATACGGAGATATACACGTTTGATGGGTAAATGGGGGTATAGGATTTTATAATGACGAATTTTGCCGCTGTTATGACGAAGGCAAATGTTCAAATTATTTCGAGAGTTGTTTCCAAGGAGCTTGGAGGGGCTTATTTTTTTATGAATTTTCAAGATATCAGGAGGAAGTGCGCTACTATATGTTCGTGGTGCGCTACTATATGTTCATGGTACGCTACTATATGTTCATGGTGCGCTACTATATGTTCGTGGTGCGCTACTATATGTTCGTGGTGCGCTACTATATGTTCGTGGTGCGCTACTATATGTTCGTGGTGCGCTACTATATGTTCGTCATGCGCTACTATATTGACTAAAAATATTCAAAGCATTGAATTGTCGATTTCGTTTTGGGAATCAAAACCTATCATCATCATTAAATAGAATTAACATCTAAAATAATAAATTATGAAAAAGAAAAATGTTTTAAAAAGAATCTGGATGTATGTCATCATTATGGCCATCATCATCAAGAAAAGACCTTGGTGGCCGTTGGCTAAGACCGATCAGTTGGCTTGGTTTGCCAATTATAAGGTTAAGGCTGTCTATTACAAGACTATTTTGGGCTTGACGGATGATAATATCTTGAGCATAACGAACGATGAGGCGATGTTCAGATATTTCAACTCGGTGCGAACGAACAAAAACACTTATGGCGGAAGTTTTACGGTGTATGAGAAGCAGATTTTGAATGGAAATACACAAGTTGACAATGGCATTCCTCCTGTTTATGTGGCACCTACGGTTCCCATCAGCGTAAAGACGGGATTAAAGTTTCGTACGTTCTCATTTATAGAGGCTTTGAAGCTGAATCCGGCATTTACCTTGACCATTCAAGAAGAATTCAAGGTGATAGGAGAAGATTATCCGCCATTTGATACAGATACTTATACAGCAAACGGAAAGGCGAAAACAACTGCCAGTTATATAGGCATAAGTACCGTAAAGGGGAAGTTTATAGACGGAATAGAGGTGTTCAGTCAGCGAGGTGCAGAGACGGAATTCACGTCTTTGGGCAGAGTAAGCAAAGGTATATTCAAAGATGACCGATATAACTTGGTAAATAACAAATTGGAGATAAGAAGTTATTATACTCAAGCCTTTGTAGATAATGAGTTGATCGGATTGGTGTCTCCTACGTTTACAGCCACGTGGAAAAGCCCCGTACCTCCTACCCCACCGATCATACCGTAAGGAAACTTCGAGGGTTAATTATAAATTAGGAATCATAAATTATAAATTGGGAGGAATTCCAATCATTTATAATCTATAATTCATAATTTATAATTCCAATCTGGGCAATAAAGCGGGCAAGATAAACGTAGTATAAAGAAAAATCAGATGACTAGAAAACAGGCGGAAGCAGAGTTGAAGAAAACATTCGGCATTGATCATTTTTATGATGAACAATGGACGGCAATAGACAGAATAATGAAGGGACAACGGGTATTGCTGATAGAAAAAACAGGATTTGGCAAGTCATTATGCTATCAGTTTCCGGCAACACAGTTCAGTGGGCTGACGATAGTGTTTTCTCCGCTACTGGCTTTGATGCGTGACCAGATAAAGGCGATGCAGAAGCGCGGAATAGCTTGCCGATGCATCAACAGTGAGGAAACTCCGGCCCACAACAGCGAAACATTGAAGCTGGCAGTGGCTGGTAAGCTGAAGATACTGTATATAGCGCCCGAACGCCAGGAAGACATGTGGTGGATGGACTCCATCAAGAAGCTGAAACTGTCGATGGTGGTGATAGATGAAGCGCATTGCGTCTCTACTTGGGGGCATGACTTCAGACCGACCTATAAGCGCATCATACAGCTGATAAACCTGATGGACAAAAAGATGCCTGTGCTGGCAACTACTGCTACTGCCACCAAACGTGTGGAAGCTGACATCCAACAACAGATGGGTGGCGACTCGACCATCATCCGTGGCAACCTGATGCGGGAAAACCTGCGTCTTTTTGTGGTGAAAGTGCAGAACGATGACGAAAAGATGATGTGGCTGGGGAAGAATATCAACGAATTGGAAGGAAATGGAATCATCTATACCGGCACCAGAACCAACACGGAAGTATATGCGCGCTGGATGCAGTTTCTTGGGGTGTCAAGCATTGCATATAACGCCGGACTGGACCGTGCTGCAAGGGTATTGGTAGAAAACAGCTTGATGAACAACGATTATAAATGCATAGTATCTACCAATGCGCTCGGAATGGGCATAGACAAGCCCGACATTCGGTTCATCATCCACACACAGATGCCTGTTTCGCCCATACATTACTATCAGGAGATAGGAAGAGCCGGAAGAGATGGCAAACCGACGAACATTATCCTGCTGCATGGCCCAAAGGACAGGCGGCTGCCCGAGATATTCATCAATGGACACAAACCATCAACGGACAAGTACGAAATACTTCTGAATATCCTGCGAAAGAAGAAGATGTCGGAGCGCGAATTGATGAAAGAGTCGGAGATGAACTACTTTGCCGTAAAGGTAATCGTCGGAGACCTCATCAATCAACGGATTGTCCGTGAAATAAAACTCGGGATGAAGCGGATTTTGGAATGTATGCCCGGAGCGAAACCGATAAACACCGAAAAGTTTGCCGAATACCGCAAGGCACAGATAGATGACTTGGACATGATGGAAAATTACGTCAATACTACCGAGTCTCGCATGAAATTCCTTTGCGATTACCTCGGCGATGAAGCCAATAACGTCTATACCAACTGCGATAATACCAGCGCAGTGAAATATGAGTTCGCACCGAGCAAGGAGTGGGAGGATAAAGTGGTGGAGTTCAGAGAAAGTTTCTTCCCTGACCTCAAGATAAAAACACTTGGACTGACGATGGTCAATGGTATTGCGGCATCTTATTATAATGTAGCCACCATCAGTCAGGCAATTCAGAATGCGAAAGCCAATCCACCCGTTCCTTACCCATTATTTCTCCAGAAACTGGTCTTGAAAGCCTTCAAGAAACGACTTGGCAAAGAACATTTCGACTATATCATGTTTGTGCCGTCCGAGAGGACCGGAAAGTTGATGCAATCCTTTGCAGAGAAGCTCTCCAAGGACTTGGACATACCTGTTTCCTATGAATTGGTGAAGACTCGCGAGACCAAGGAGCATGGAACAATGGGAAATATGGTGATGAGGATGGACAATGTGAAGGATGCCTTTAAAATAGAGGATAATACGGAGATAAAGGGGAAAAGTATCCTGTTGATTGATGATGTTTACGACAGTGGCACTACCATGCAGGAGATTGGGCGACTGCTGACGCTTCAGGGAGCTGCCAAAACCACACCATTGGTGATGGCGATGACTGCCATTGGAGATGAATTGCAAAACTTGGATTAAAGCAGGAGGATTCGCATGGAATTCTTTTTGTAGTTTTGCGCTATTAAGTCATGAAGAAAGAATCTAAAGTAATATTAGGATACAAAGTCGAACGACCATTCATCATTTCGGGGCCATGTGGCGCAGAAACGGAGGAACAAGTCATCGAAACAGCCTTGGAATTAGCCAAGCAGCCGATACATTTGATGCGTGCCGGCATTTGGAAACCACGCACCCGACCGAATGCCTTCCAGGGAGCCGGAGAAGTAGCGTTGGAATGGGTAAAGCAAGCAAGCAAGCTCACGGGAATACCGGTAACGGTGGAAGTATCGAACCATAAGCACGTGGAAGCGGCATTAAAGGCGGGAATAGATGTGCTTTGGATAGGAGCGCGTACCACTGTCAACCCATTTACCGTGCAGGAGATAGCGGATTCATTGCATGGAGTCGATATACCCATCATGATCAAGAATCCTGTCAACCCGGACTTGGAACTTTGGATAGGTGCCATCGAAAGAATAGCAAAGGCAGGCATCAAGAACATCGCTGTCATCCATAGAGGGTTCTCCAGCTACGAAAAAACCATCTATCGCAACCGACCGAACTGGGAAATCCCCATAGAATTCATGCGTAGGATGCCGGAAATACCCATTATCTGCGATCCGAGCCACATTTGCGGCAAAAGAGAGTTGCTGTTGGCCGTATCGCAAGTGGCAATGGACCTGAATTACGACGGATTGATGATAGAAAGCCACAATAATCCCGACAAAGCATTGAGTGATGCCAAACAACAGATCACTCCTCTGCAACTTGGCGAGCTGTTGGGCAAATTGATATGCCGAAGCACCTCGATAGACGACATTCTTACCTTAAGGATGATAGAAGGCCTGCGAGAGAAGATGGACAAGATAGATTTCGACATCCTTGACCTCATTTCGAAACGAATGGACATAGCAAAAGCGATAGGGCAATACAAGAAAGAGAACAACATCACCATTTTGCAAGCCGAACGATGGGATGAAGTGGTGCAAAACCGCATGCTTACCGGCTTGGAGAAGGAACTTGACAAGGATTTTGTCAAGAAACTATTCGAAATCATTCATCAGGAATCCATCAATCAGCAAACAATCATCATGAATGCCGATACGAATGAGATAAAGAGTACCAATAGCTGATATTTATGAGTCATGTCGTGAATAATCTTTTATCTGAATCCATTTATCAGCCATTAGAGAAGCTAAAAGAGTTTTTTAACAGCAACTATAAGGATACTACACAGTTCTTTATCCTTGTTGACGACCATACATTCGAACATTGCTTGCCGATTTTGTTGGATAAGTTCAGAATATTAGAAAAGGTAAACATAATCATTGTTGAGAGCGGCGAGAATAACAAAACCATCAAGACATGTGAGCGAATATGGAATGAACTTGCTGCCCATAACACCGAAAGACAGGATACTTTGTTCATCAACCTCGGTGGTGGAGTGGTTTGTGACTTGGGTGGCTTTGCAGCTGCAACTTTTAAGCGTGGAATTGACTTTATAAACATTCCAACAACCTTGATTTCGATGGCAGATGCGAGCATTGGAGGGAAAACAGGAGTAAATTTCAACAGCATAAAGAACATGATAGGGGTATTTGCTCATCCTAAATGCGTATTTATTCATCATGACTTCCTGAAATCATTGGAGAGAAGGCAAATAGTCAGCGGCATGGCCGAAATACTTAAGCATGGATTGATAGCAGACCGAGAACTGTGGAATAAATGCATCAACATCAAGGATATCATGACAGAAGAGTTGTCAAATATCATTTATGAGTCTTTAAAGATTAAACAGAGCATCGTAGTTCAGGATGAAATGGACAGAGGCATCAGAAATACCTTGAACTTCGGGCATACCATTGGCCATGCATTGGAAAGTTACTCTATGATTCACGACGAAATGCCCATAACACACGGCGAAGCGGTTGCATCAGGAATGATTATGGAGACCTTTATTGCCAATCAAATGAGAATTCTTTCTGATAGCGACTTTCAATCGATAAAAACAGGCATCCTTCGGTTCTTTATGCCTTATAAAATGAATACTAAGGGCATATCGGAGCTGATTTCATTGATGGCAAACGATAAGAAGAACCAACAGGAGTCCATCAACATTCAAATGCTGCATGCTATCGGTGTGATGCCGCAAAAGAGCTATCACAAAAAAGAAATCATTTACGACTCTTTGAACAATTACCTTTCTTTGCAGCATTGATTCAAGAGGAAAATGAAAACTTTAACCATAGAAATGAAAGGGCTGATGATCGATGCAACAATTACGTTGCCTCCATCCAAAAGCATCAGCAACAGAGCGTTGATCATACAGGCCTTATGCGAAAACAGCATCAAGATTCGGAACCTTTCGAACGCTACCGACACCATTACATTGCAAGATATCCTAAAGAAGATCAGTAAAGGAAAAGAAACCATGTTCGATGCTAAGGATGGTGGCACAACCTTCCGGTTTCTGACCTCTTACTTGGCTTTTATGCCCGGAAAATGGGTGCTTATAGGCTCTGAACGGATGATGCAACGCCCAATAGCTCCTTTGGTAAACGTGTTGAGACAATTGGGGGCTGAAATAAACTATAAAGGCAATGAAAATTTCGCTCCACTGGAGATAATCGGAGGAAAGATGCTGGGCGGAAAGGCAACTATCGATGCTTCGGTGAGCAGTCAGTTCATAAGTTCGCTGCTGATGATAGCGCCGATGCTTGAGAACGGCTTGGAACTGACAATGGACAGCCATATCGTGTCTCGACCATACATCAAAATGACGATCAGCATGATGGAATACTTCGGGATAACGGTAACGGTGATGGACAACACCATCAAGATCGTCAAGCAAGACTATAAACCCAGAAACATCACCATAGAACCGGACTGGACGGCTGCTTATTACTGGTATGAGATACTCGCCTTCCACCAACAGGGCACCATTCTGTTGCCTGGCTTGAAAGAGGACAGTTGGCAGGGCGACATTTCGCTTCATCCCACCTTCAAGAAGCTTTGTGTGGAGACAAAATTCAACAAGAAAGGCGTAGAGATACAATTTATACGCCGCCCGAAAGCAGCTCAAGGCATTTCGGAGACTTTCATCAACATGCCGGACCTCGCTCCTACCCTATTTGCCACTTGTGCAGGCTGCAATATAGAAGGTATCTTCTGGGGACTCGATACTCTGAAGGACAAGGAGAGCAATCGATTGGAAGCTTGCAGAATGGAGCTTGAAAAGTTCGGGGTGGAGACCGAATTGAACATCAGGAACACCTTATACATCAAGAAAGGCAATAAAAAACCCAAACATCCGGTGGTGATAAACACTTATAACGACCATCGGATGGCCATGGCGTTTGCATGCCTGTGCATTCCGTTCGGAAAACTCATCATTCAGAACCCCGATGTGGTAAACAAGTCCTATCCAAGCTTCTGGAACGACTTGAAATCAGTGGGTTTCGAGATCATTGAGAATTAAACATACCTGCCCTCCAACCTTCTCATCTCAACAATAATCCATGTGCATATAATTGCATCGCCGCAGGTGTGCCATCATAAGAACATGATTATAATGATGCGCCACATCACCAATAAAATCAACAATATCAAGCCCTGTTGGCACAAAATGATGAACCATCGAAATAAACCTATGAACATCTTGGGCATCCTATGCCATAACTTTCCGTTTACCTATATTTGCAGCCAATAAAACAACATGATGAATAGAATAAACACTGTAATCCTTGCCCTGATGATGGCTTTTCCGATGCTCATCAATGCCCAGACAAAAGATGCCGACCTGGTTCAGTTTTCGGGGGTGGTAATTACGTCCGACAGCTTGGTTCCGGTACCTTTTACCACCGTTATCATCCGCAGTCAGTATCGCGGAACCATCAGCGACTTCTACGGATTCTTTTCGTTCGTTGCACAGAAGGGCGACACGGTTGAATTCTCTGCCGTGGGATTCAAAAAGGCCCACTATATCATCCCCGACACCCTCAAGGAGAACCACTATTCCCTCATTCAGATGCTGTCGCACGACACCATCATGCTCCACGAGGCCGTCATCTACCCTTGGCCCACCAAGGAGCAGTTCAAGTCGGCGTTTCTGGCCTTGCGGGTGCCCGATGACGACATGACGCGTGCCAACAAGAACCTATCCCAATACAAGATGGCCGCCATCGCCAGCAGCATGAAGATGAGCGCCACCGAGAACCAGCGTTATGCCCAACAGTTGGAGAACAATCGCCTCTATTACGCCGGACAATTGCCGCCCAACAACTGGCTGAACCCTTTGGCATGGGCAAAATTCATTCAGTCGTGGAAGAACGGCGACTTTAAGGACAAGCCAGCCAAGAACGACGGCGAATAGCTGAACTTGCAGTATAATAATCTTCTTATTGCAGTCCGAAAAAGCGGAACTGTCATAAGATGATCAGTGATGTAGATACTATTTGTTGGCCTGCGATACTCCTTATTATATATCCGTATCTTTGCGCCAACAAATATAACCTTATGAAACTGAATTTCACTCTCGACAACTACGATTTCGACGGTACGCCGAAGAATCACCAGCATCAAGAACAGATTGCAAAAGGTATTGGCAAGGAAATAAATGACAAAATTCGCCAGGTAATGTCGTTTCAGGACGAACACCTTTTGCAGGGAGGCAACATCAAGATAACCGTCGAGATAATCGGCCCCGACATGAACAAAGCCGATACGAAAACCTACAATGATGAGTATGATTTCCACTTCCACATACTCGAATCCGACCGTGTAATAGCCTTCCGCGTAGGTAAAAACGCGCTCAACCCCGATCATCTCACCAAAACCGAAAAGTCCTATCTGCAAGAGATAATCGACAATGATTCCGAAGAAACAATCAAGGACAATCACGGCAAAAGCATACATACTTTTCGCGCACATCGTCGGAATATCTACTCGAAAACAGGGTGTCACAACCGAAAGCAACTGAAAATCTACGTCACCCATCATAAATTGTTGGATTAACTGAAATTACCTCATTTTGAGGTATAAATCCCCAAGCATAATGTACGAATTTTGCCGCATTCAAATAAGAAGATGCAAGATTCGATACATAATAACGACAAAGAGAATAATAAGGAGCCTATGGACAATACTCGCCACCATGGTCTCCACCTGCCAGCCATCGATTATCTCTGCCAAACGCACAAGAATGCCTTCGCACAAGAGGATAAGCTAGGCATGTCAGGGCTATGCCCCACGTTATCTGCCCCGTATCATGTTTCAGCAGCCAACACATTATGTATAGTTAGCAACACAGCACTAAAAACCGCCTCAAGCAACCATAAAAACACACATGCAGTATTGCATGTGTCGTCTGCAATACTGCATGTGCCGTCTGCAATACTGCATGTGCCGTCTGCAATACTGCATGTGCCGTCTGCAATACTGCATGCGCCGTCTGCAATACTGCATGTGCCGTCTGCAATACTGCATGTGCCATCTGCAATACTGCATGTGCCGCCTGCAATACTGCATGTGCCATCTGCAGTATGTAATCCTAAAAAAAACAGATTAAAAGATTAACAATAAAATAATAAAATTATGTCAAACATTAGAAAAGTAGCAGTTAAAAGAACGATTTACACAAGAATCATCAGAGCAAGCGTGCTGAAGAAGTACATCACCGATTGTATGGCCAGCGGAATGTCTTGGGCACTATTCATGGATCCGCATATCCTCGCGGCCTACTATGCAGCAGGCCTCATTGCACAAACAGCCCTTAATGATGCCATAAATGCCTATACGCTAAGCCCCACAAAAGGCAAGATGGAGATAGTGAAAGCCAAGATGGCCCTGGTAGTCATCTGGCTCAATGGCTATGCCGACCAGGTAGAGGTGATTTCTAATGCCGATGCCAACCGAACCACCCGTGAGGAAGCAGGTGCAAACATCAGCAACTCCTTTCTTACCCATCAGGTGATAGTTGCAGAAAAGAAAGGCAATCCAGACATGCCCGTCATCACGGCAATGAACACCGGCGATGGAAATGTGGAAGTGGAAATTACCAATGGAAAGGAATATCAGCCAAATTCCATAGTGATCATTGCGGTAGAGATACCCGCCATTGCCGAACCTTATGTAGCCCCAGCAGTGGTAGAATTGGTAAAGGACCAGCTAAGCATCAACTGCAAAGCGGGCGTACATACGGTGATGATGAGCATATCGGGCAAAGGAAGACTCATAGGATTCAGCAAATTGAAGACCGGAGTAAGCTATAATTTCTATGCCTACGCCCAAAATGGCAAACTGCAACTTAGTGCGCTCACACCGCCAGTGGTGGTGAAGATGTAACATCGTCGGCCTGTACATGCTCGCCTACCTGCTTTCCATGATAACATGAATGGAAATCATTGGCACCGGCAACAAAACGCATTGCAAAATCAGCATCCTCATGCCCCTGTAATAATAACGCATCGTTTCGATGCATACTGTCATGTCAGTGGCACATATTCTGGATGTAAAATGAGCTCGGCAGTTAGGTCGGGCTCATTTTGTTATGATAATTATTGTATATTTGCCTTGACAAACCTGAATATTCATTTACAATAAACATTAAACACATTAAAAAGTATGAAGAACTACCTGTATTCATTGGCCATTGCATGTTGCCTGATGGTTTCCATAGGGCATGCGCAAGACATCATCTATAAAAAGACCGGTGACGAAATAAAAGCGAAGATAGAAGACATAAATAGCGAAGAAGTGAAGTATAAAAAGTTCGAGAACCAACAGGGTCCGTCTTATTTCATACCGAAATCGGAGGTGTTTATGGTGGTCTATGAAAATGGCACCAAGAAAGTGTTCAATGACACACCGAGCAAGGATTATTCCAAGCCCAAAAGCGCCGATTATGGCAGCAAAGGCACACCGTATGCAAGTAAAGACATGTTTTATGAAGGCATCACCAATGTTTCCATAGGCTATGGCTGGGGAACCTTCTTCAGTCTGTTTTATACCAATTATAACAGCGCCAATTCCTATAAAAATTCGTCAACAGGGCCCCTGTATCTCAAGTGGGAGCGTGGTTTGTCTGATAATTTCAGCCTCGGCATCAATCTGGCTTATATACAATATAAGATTACGTATGATTTCCAAGGATATACCTATCCAAGTTATACTACTCTCAACTATTTCGAGACGGATACCTATACGTCTTTCAGCGCATTACTGCGAGCCAACTGGCATTTCAGTCAGGCCGAATCGATAGACCCATATTTCGGCCTGGGATTCGGTTATCGTTATGGCGATGTCACCTATACTTCCAACATTCCTAATGGTGGTTACAGTTCTTATTATAACAGTTCGAAAACAACCACCTATAAATTCCCATTTGGCTTTGAAACCACGCTGGGTCTTCGTGTAAAATTCTCGCCAACAATAGGTGGTTTCATCGAAGCGGGCTTTGCCAAGTCGGCAATACAAGCGGGGATTAACTTTCGCTATTAGATCATGAAAAAAGCAGTAAGGATAGCAGCATTTTCAAGCCTTTTGGTCTTGATTATTCTACAACTTTCTTCCTGTTCCATTGAGAAACGGCGGTATTCATCAGGATATAATTTACAGTGGCATCATCAAGGCAAGATAAACGGCTATCACGAATCGATAGTCAAGCATAAACGCTCCGAACCTATTGATAATCCTGCGGTTTCCGTAGCACTGTTGGCACCAAACCATGCCGATGATCAACCATTGATAG
>CAIWCG010000035.1 GCA_903911135.1 uncultured Bacteroidota bacterium | reverse complement strand
TATGGGTGTTACGAGAGGAGATATGGGTGTTACGAGAGGAGATATGGGTGTTACGAGAGGAGATATGGGTGTTACGAGAGGGGATATGGGTGTTACGAGATGATAAATTGCCGTTACAAGATGAAAAATGGGCGTTACGAGATGATAAATGGGCGTTACGAGATGATAAATGGGCGTTACGAGATGATAAATGGCCTTTTTTTAAGGGGATTTTTGGATGTGACAAGGGGAAAATGGTGAAATGTGCTTATTTTGTTTTGAATTTCAATTTAAGACTTCTTTCGTTTTTATATTGTTTTGGAGGTTCTAAAGACTGTTTTGACTATAAATAGGTGATTGGATAGAGATTATGCAAGGGGCTATTGCTGCGGCGAAAAGGCAAAGCCTTTTCGCCGCAGCAACGTTTTCTACAAAAAGTTACTTCGAGCAACCTGCCGTAGAAGCATAGCCCCGATAGTAGCGGCAGCCCGCTGCTTTGTGTCGGTAAAGGGAAGGCAGCGGCTACAGCGGATAGCGGGACGTAGATGGGACGAGAAGAGGGCGTAGGCTCCTTAAAAGAAAGATGTAATGATTGGGCAAAATGGACTTGGTAGGGGATAATATGATTCAAAAACTAACTTTGCGGCATGGCGAAAGTGGAAAAACGGGAGAAAATATGCATTTTGGGAGCGGGACCGGGTGGAGCAGTGACGGCATTATTTTTGGCGAAAGCTGGGATAAGGTGCGTGTTGGTGGATAAGGCGGTGTTTCCGAGGGACAAAATATGTGGCGATGCACTAAGCGGGAAGGTGGTTTCGGTGCTGAACAGGCTGGATAAGGGGATTGTGGAACGGCTGAACTTGTCGGAGATTCAATTGAATTCGTGGGGAATAAACTTCATTGCGCCGAACTTGAAGGAACTGAAGATTCCGTTTAAAGTGAACTACGACAAGGTGGGTGGACCGATAGGATTTATCTGCAAACGGATGGATTTTGATAATTTTTTGATTGAAGAGGTGCGTAAATCGGCGTTGATAGACTTTGTGGAGGGGAAAGAGATTTCGGATTTTGAGTTTAAGGAGGGTGAATGGAATCTGGAGACGAAGGATAAATCATTGGTCATAAAATCGAACTTGGTGATTGCCGCAGATGGGGCCCATTCGGCATTTGCGAAGAAAGTGGGAGGGATGAATATGGAGGCGAAACATTATTGTGCGGGGCTAAGGGCGTATTTTTCGGGCGTGAAGGGGATGGATTCGGATAATTTCATTGAACTGCATTTTATAAAGGAGTTTTTGCCTGGGTATCTGTGGATATTTCCGCTTCCAAATGGACAAGCAAATGTTGGTGTGGCGATGCGGAGTGACATCATCTCTAAACGGAAAGTGAACCTGAAGAAGAGCATGATGGAGGCGATAGAGAACTATCCGAAATTGAAGGAACGATTTAAGGATGCTGTGATGGTGGATGAAATGAAGGGATATGGCTTGCCGCTTGGGTCGAAAAAAAGGAGTATATCTGGAGCGAATTTCATGCTTGTGGGCGATGCGGGGTCTTTGATTGATCCATTTTCGGGAGAAGGTATAGGAAATGCAATGAAAAGTGGGATGATAGCGGCTGAAGTGGCAGAGAAATGTTTGGAAGCAAATGATTTTTCAGATGGTTTTATGAAGCAATATGATGAAGTGGTTTATTCGAAGCTTTGGAGTGAACTGAATCTTAGCAGAAAGATGCAGGAGCTGGTGAATTATCCATGGATGTTTAATTTGGTGGTGAATAAGGCAAATAAAAATAAGGTTTTGAGGGAGACCATCATTTGCATGTTCGATGATTTGGATATAAGAGAGAAGCTTAAAAAGCCATCGTTTTATTTAAAGTTGCTCTTGTCGGATTGATTTAATAAAAACCAGTTTGTCACAATTAACAATTGAGTGTTAACAAATATATTTTAACAAGTTTGAATTTTCATTTTAAATATAAGAAATAAATCTATATTTGCAGCGCTAAAATATAAATAAGGTCTTAACAAACAACCTTTTATACAAAAAGAATAATAGAAATAATCCTACCTAATTTAAACTTTAAATAATTAAATAATTTACCAAAAACTAAAAAAAGAAAAAAAAATGAAAAACAAATTATTAGTAGTTGTTGCCTTAGTTGCAACCGTAATGTTCACTTCTTGCAAACCAAAGTTAAGTGAAGAAACAAAAAAGAGTATCGCTGACTTCAAAACCGAATGGACAAAGATGTCAGGTGATATGGCTGCATGGGGAGAAAACATGAACACAAGCATGAACTCCATCGCTGACGCTCACAAGAAAATGGGTGAAGCAATGGGTGATACTGCAAAGTTGAAAAAAGACCAAAAAGCTAAACTAAAAGAAAGCATGGCAACTTGTGCTGCGAATGGCGAAAAAATGAACGGCATGAAAAAAATGTATGACGATTACAAGAAAGGTGTAGATACTACAACTTCAGCTTTCAATGATTGGAGTGCAAAAGTTGACAAGCAAGAAGTAACTGAAGAGCAAGCAAAAACTGCTATGGAAAATTACAACAAGGCTTTGGCTGACGGAAAAGCTAAAATGGGAGAATGGGATGGTGCTTTGAAAGGCTTAATGGCTGACGAACAAAAAAACCATGAAGATTGCATGGCTGTTTGCATGCCTCCAAAGAAAGAAGCTAAACCAGCTGCTGCTGCTAAAGGTGGTGCAAAACCTGCTGCTAAACCAGCTCCAAAGAAATAATTATTCTTGGAAATCAATTAAAAAAAAAGAGGGCTGATAATTATCAGCCCTCTTTTTTTGTTTTAAATCTTTTTGGGTTCATTAAGCTTTTTAAGTTTCAAATACTTTAGAAAGGTTTCAAAGGCGGTTATTCTGCAGATGATATAGCCGCTATAGCCATCAAGAAAACCAGCTTTCAAGAAATAATTTCTGATGAATTTGGAGATTGGTTTAATGAAAATCTTGATCCAACCGCTCTTGATGCCTTTATCATGGAGCGATTGGGCGCCGATGGTAGAGAACTTGTTTACCTGGATAATATGTTCATCAACGGAATAGTAAGTATAATGCAGTATGTCTCCTTTTAAATGAACGATGTTTGTTTCATTATTGATGATGAATCTATCATGGGGATTCATTCCGCCCCACCTACCCTTACGCCTATCTACCAATCGGTTTTTCGTATCAGGATACCAACCGCTGTGCCTGATCCATTTACCGCAATAATTGGCAATGCGGTTCATACAGTATCCATCGGCTTGCCAATTGTTTTTTACATGAATTATGGATTGTTTCAACGTTTCTGAAAGAGCTTCATCAGCATCCAAAGAAAGAATATGGTCATTGGTGGCTTGCATTGCAGCAAAGTTCTTTTGCTCGATATGTCCATCAAATTTATTTTTAATGAACCGTACTCCATATTCCTTGCAAATAGCTTCTGTTCTATCGGTTGAAAAGGAATCGACAACAACTATTTCATCGGCAATATCCTTAACGGAATCAAGGCATCTGCCAATGTTTAGCTCCTCATTAAAAGTAATTATCACCACCGAAATCTTAACCTTCATACCCTTGTTTATGGGAGCCAAAATAAAGAAAAACTTCCGAATTCATTTATCTTTACGAAATTTGCAGCATATACTATCAAAATAACGCTGATGAAAATGGATGTCTCAAATTTGATCAATGCACTGAAAAATGGCGACAAGAAAGCCTTGGCCAGATGCATAACCATGGTGGAGAATGAGACCGCAGGATATGATGATCTGTTATTGAAATTGAACAGCATAAAGAACATTCCCATCATCGGAATCACCGGTCCTCCTGGGGCAGGAAAAAGCACTTTGATAAGTTCGTTGGTGGGGCAATTGTTGAGTCAAGGCAAGAAGATTGGAATCATAGCAGTCGACCCCACTTCGCCATTTAATTTGGGTTCATTGCTTGGAGACCGACTTCGGATGAGCGACCATTTCAATCATGCTGACGTCTTCATCCGATCCATCGCTACCCGTGGTTCGTTGGGTGGGTTGTCATCAAAAATAATTGAGATTACCGATGTGATGAAAGCCTTTGATTTCGACTATATCATCATCGAAACGGTGGGTGTTGGGCAGTCGGAGGTGGAAATTGCGGGACTTGCTGACACTACCATTCTGGTGTTGGTGCCTGAAGCCGGCGATGAAATCCAGACCATCAAATCGGGAATCATGGAAATTGCGGATATCTTTGTCATCAATAAAAGCGATAGGCAGGGTGCCGATATCTTTGTCAGAAACCTGCAGCATCTGGTGCAGTCGCATCACACCAAAGATTGGACTCCTGCCATTGTGAAAACCGTTGCTACCGACAATGCAGGCATCTCCGAATTGATTGAAAACATAGAGCAGCATCAGCAGGTGGCGGTAAATGCCAAGCGTTCGTATCTGCTTGCAGAGAAGGTGTTTCAGCTACTGCAAAACGAAAGGATGAAGGGCATAAGCAAAAAGGATTTACAGGCCAAGATTGAAATCGAGATGAAAAAGGATGGTTTCAACATTTACAGTTTCATCAAGAACCAGCAATAGAATAAGGCGATAATGGCAACCAAACCGAAAGAGAAAATCATCCTTGGCATAGACCCGGGAACGGCCATCATGGGCTATGGGCTGATAGTGGTTAGAGGCAACAAGATGGAGCTCCTGAACATGGGCGTGCTGCATTTGGCGAAGCTAAGCAACCATGCCCTGAAACTGAAGACCATCTTCGAGAAGACCCTGCATCTGATAGACCATTATCATCCTGATGAGATGGCTCTGGAGGCCCCCTTCTTCGGCAAGAACGTGCAGTCGATGTTGAAGCTTGGCAGAGCCCAAGGGGTGGCTATGGCTGCGGGTTTATACCGTGGCATCCCCATCATGGAATATTCGCCGAAGAAGATCAAGCAATCCATCACGGGCAATGGCAACGCATCGAAGGAACAGGTGGGCGGCATGCTGCAAACACTGCTGAACATAGGCGATTTGCCCAAATATCTTGATGCCACCGATGGCTTGGCAGCAGCCGTATGCCATCATTTCCAGAATGGAAAAGCCACTGAAGGTGGCACCAGCTATTCGGGATGGAAGGCGTTTTTATCCGACAATCCCGACAGGATAAAGTAGTATTTTAATAACCCTTTCATTGCCTCTATGAGTGCACCGAAGCGGATGCAATTATAGGGGCAGTATGAAAGGAATTATGAATTATAGATTATAAATTATGAATGCTTAAATTTATAATCTATAATTCACAATTTATAATTTACTCCTTAATTATTTTTCCGCGCTTGCCACTTACCTCATAAAAATAAATGCCACTGCTTAACTGCGAGATATCTATCGTCTCGGTGGCAGTGTTTAAGGCTTGAGAATAAACCCTATTGCCCAATACATCGGTGATGATGATTTGCTGATTGGGGGAATAAGTGTCTTGATGGATGGTGAGGGTGGAGGTGGTGGGGTTGGGGTAAACAGTAACATTATTCTCTTTTGATAATCCCGAAACTCCTGTTGATGTTTCTGTTATCTCTGTCAAATTACCAAAAGGAGAATTCCCATCATTCCCATTAAAATTATGAATGACCGTATAGGTATTGGTTATAATATCATAACTGTAAACGACTCCACCATAATTTGCACCACCTGATTGTGTCATGCCATAAAGTTTTCCATCACTTGCCTGTAATAATCCACCAACAGGAAATCTTCCAGCGGTATCATTAAAATAATGTATAACAGTAAATAAATTAATACTTGGGTCGAAACTGAATAAAGTTCCCCAATAATTTGGACCATTTGTGCTACTAGTACCGCTTGTTCCATATAATAGTCCATTGCTTGCTTTCATAAATCCTGACACGGAAACACCTCCATTTATGGCAGCAGTAAAATCAAATAAATCGGTGTAAGTATTATTTATAAGATTATAACTGAATATTGCTCCATCTCCATGTAACCCACCACCACTAGCACAGCCATATATTATTGTATCGTTATATTGTACAATATAACCTCTCATTGCATTGCCAGTTGTGTTAATACTATTATGGATTTGAGAGTAAATATTACCATTTATGTCAAAACTATAAATGCCACCTTGATGCAAAGATCCTCCCACTGGACATAATCCATACATTAAGCCATTGTTTAATTGAATTGCTGGACTTGCTGGAGAAAAAAAGGTTGAAGCTGAAAAACTATGTAAAACTGAATAGTTGTTATTTGATGGATCTAGGCAACCTATTACCCCACGCGAACTATCCCCACCACCATTTATTGTACAATATAGTTTGCCATTAGATCCCTGCATAAAATCATTATTCGTGCTAGGTGTTTTACCATTTAGTCCATTTAAATCAATAATTTCAGTATAAATTAAAGTATTAGGATTGAAGCTAAATATTACACCGCTACTGTCCAATCCACCTAAACGTGTCATTCCATATAAAATATTATTATTTGCTCTAAACATGCTACCTTGAGGACTACGTCCGGTAGCAGATTCAAAATCATGAACTACCTGAAATCCGGTACTGTCTCCATTGATTTTAAACATCGTTCCATAATTGTTTGCGCCACCTGAATAAGTCATTCCCATAAGCACTGGAACTTGGGCATTCATTGAACATTTTAGTGTCAAGAATATAACAGCTAAAATTAAATTTATCTTTTTCATGACATTTAAGTTTTATTAGAGAAGCAAAAGTAGTAAATTGTTTTTGCAATAACAAACTCATGCAAAAATGATACTATATATAAGGAGTGTTTTTCGGGTTTTTGGCAAAAAGCAAGGTATAAAAGCTATCCGAAGTTTCTGTAAGGTTCCATCCGCGTGGCTGGGAGGCATCTATAACTTCCGTAGGGTTCCATCCGTATGGCTGAGAGGCATCCGAAACTTCCGTAGGGTTCCATCCGCATGGCTGGGAGGCATCCGAAACTTCCGTAGGGTTCCATCCGCGTGGATGGGAGGCATCCGAAACTTCCGTAGGGTTCCATCCGCATGGCTGAGTGCTTACAGAAACTTCAGTAAGGTTCCATCCGTGTGGCTGGGAGGCATCCGAAACTTCCGTAAGGATTTGGATGCTCGGCAGAAAAAAGTTTGTTTTAAGGATTATCATCAATATTTAGCCTTGAAAAAGGGTTTATTTCAAGCATTTGAATGAATTACAGATTCTCACCAATAATATAATGTTATCTTTGCGTCGATGGAATCCACGGTGGATTCTTAAAACCTTTAAAATTAAAAACATGAAATTTTTACCTTATCAAAACTTCATCGACAACACGACGAAAAGAAATTTTACAAAGATGATGCGCCTGTCCATTTATTACGACTTGGGCTTGAACGAAATCCGCACCACCAATCCTTTGGCGGCCAGCATTTATGCCATCTCCCATCCTCGGCATTTGGCTTATACCATAAAATATAACCAAAACAGGAGTGCTGCAGGAACGGTGCATGGAAAAGTATTTACAAAAGATGAATTGGCCACCGAGCTGAACCATACCCGAATTGGTGATTGGGATTATGAGTTTCAGAAAATTCATCGTGAGGGCACGGTGGAGTATGAAACCTGCTGGATTGGCGGCCATGCACCAATAACTCATGGGCCCATGGAAGCCCGAATAAATAACATCCTGTTATTGACGGAGGCCATGATGGCCTATCCCGAATTGGATATACTGCGTGCTGTCATCGAGGCATTTTATGTGTTGATACATGGTGCCGATGATCAGGTAACAGGCAAAAAAAGTCTTAAAACAGGTGCCAAAGGCAATGTGGAATCTGAAAGGATTCTGAACGCCATAGCAATGTTTAAAGGCTATGGTTTGATGATTTCGCAAGAGAGCACCGATGCCTATATGGATGCCATCATTGATAGGGTTTCGATTCAGCAAAAGGCAGAGCAGATGGTGTTCAATGCCATTATAGGGCCACACCGAAAAGACAAGATTGCCAGCCGCACCTTGCTGGCCACCGACACCTTTGAGGCCATCAACAACGGCACCGAAGAATTGAAGTTTTTTGTGTCCAGATTTTTGGATGACCCACATGGCATTTTCGTGAGCGTGGCAGCAGGAGATACGAAGGTCTTTGCCGCAGCCGACTTGGGAAATATCGCCTACCGATACATCATGGTTCAGAACGACAGCCTGACCAATTCAGGTCATTATTCGTTCCGTTTCATCGATTAAATATTTGCCTTAATAATCTTTCTTGATGTACTTATAATTGCTTCGCGTTTGGCGGGCTATCATAAGAACATCATCAATAAAAGCAATAAAAAAAGCCACCCTATCATAGAGTGGCTTTTCTTTTTTTGAGCTATTGATTACTTAGATATCAATGTTGGCATATTTTGCATTCTTCTCGATGAAGTCCCTACGAGGCGGCACATCATCGCCCATGAGCATGGAGAAAATGCGGTCGGCTTCGGCAGCACTGTCTATCGTCACTCTACGCAAGGTTCTGGTGTCCGGATTCATCGTGGTTTCCCATAACTGCTCGGCGTTCATTTCTCCAAGACCTTTATATCGCTGCACACCTACGGAGTCTTCTTTTCCTTCTTTTGCAAGCTCCTTTACGGCAGCAATCCTATCCTCATCAGTCCAGCAATAGCGTTGCTCCTTGCCCTTCTTCACGAGGTAAAGTGGGGGAGTGGCAATGTAGATATGACCCAATTCAATGAGTGATTTCATGTAACGGAAATAGAAGGTGAGGATGAGCGTGGTGATATGGCTACCATCCACGTCGGCATCGGTCATGATGATGACTTTGTGATAACGAAGTTTCTCTATGTTGAGCTCTTTGCTGTCCTCGGTAGTGCCAATGGATACGCCCAATGCGGTAAACATGTTCTTGATTTCTTCGTTCTCGTATATGCGATATTCCATGGCTTTTTCCACATTCAGAATCTTGCCTCTCAATGGCAAAATGGCTTGGAAGTTTCTATCTCTGCCTTGCTTGGCCGTACCACCCGCACTGTCTCCCTCTACAAGATATATCTCACAAACAGATGGATCTGAATTGGCACAATCGGCAAGCTTTCCAGGCAATCCCGTTCCTGAAAGAACGTTCTTTCTTTGAACCAATTCTCTGGCTTTTCTGGCAGCATGACGAGCAGTGGCGGCAAGGATAACCTTGTCCACAATCATCTTTGCTTCCTTAGGATGTTCTTCCAAATAATTGGAAAGCATTTCGCTCACCGCTTGGTCAACGGCACCAGTAACATCAGAGTTACCAAGCTTTGTTTTGGTCTGTCCTTCAAATTGTGGCTCCTGAACTTTGACAGATATAACGGCTGTCAAACCTTCACGGAAGTCATCACCTGATATCTCGAACTTTACCTTTTGAAGCATACCGGATTTATCGGCATAAGACTTTAGTGTTCGAGTCAAACCCCTACGGAAACCGGCAACGTGAGTACCGCCTTCGTGGGTGTTGATGTTGTTTACATAACTATGAAGGTTTTCAGTGAAGGAAGTGTTGTATTGCATGGCCACTTCTACAGGCATACCATTCTTTTCGCCTTCCATATATATAGGCTCACGAATCAATAACTCCCTGTTTGCATCTAAGTAACCTACAAACTCCCTTAATCCGCCACTGCTAAAGAAAGTTTCAGTGGTGTGACCACCATCGGCATTGGTTTCACGTTCATCAGTCAAGGTAAGTTTTATTCCCTTGTTTAGAAAAGCCAATTCTCTTATTCTCGAAGCGATGGTGTCATAACTGTAAACAGTGGCAGTGAAGATGGTATCATCAGGATGGAAGGTAACTTTTGTTCCATGCTTTTCGCTGGTACCAACCACTTTAACAGGGTATAGAGGCTTGCCAATTTGGTATTCTTGTTGAAATATTTTGCCTTCTCGGAAAACGGTAACCGTCAAATGTTTGGATAAAGCATTGACACAAGACACACCCACACCATGCAATCCGCCGGAAACTTTATAGGAATCCTTATCGAATTTACCACCTGCATGAAGCACGGTCATTACTACCTCCAGAGCGGAAACCTTTTCTTTAGGGTGCATGTCAGTTGGGATACCACGACCATCATCAGTTACTGAAATGGAATTATCCGGATGGATAATGACATCAATATTATTGCAATGACCAGCAAGTGCTTCATCGATGGAATTATCAACCACCTCATAAACGAGGTGATGAAGCCCCCTGACACCAGTATCACCAATATACATCGAAGGTCTTTTTCTTACGGCTTCCAGTCCTTCGAGTACCTGAATGCTGTCGGCACTATAATCGCCGTGATCTAAATTGTCTTTAATTACTTCGCTCATTTAATTGTTATTTGGTATATTTCATTATTAATAAATAGGGAAAATGGTGTAGTAAAATCAACTCAAAAACTATTTGAGCAGCTTGGATGTTCATTAAAAATTATCATTATTCCCATAGGGGCAAATATACGAAAAAGATATTGAATTTTTCACCATTGTTAATAACTATTTTTAATGTTATATATAATTAGTAAATGTTTTGATTCAATGGCAATAATTGTATTATATTAATAAAAAAAGAGAGCCAGTTTCCCAACCAGCTCCCATCATCACATCCAACAAAATTAGTTATCAAATAACCAATCTATCTTGGTTGCAAAATTGGAACAATTCTCAAGATGAAAAAATGATTTTCGTCAGGTTTTTCAAATTTGCATTAATCATCAAAAATGAAGTATGTCGAAAACTAAACTAAACTCTTGATTATATCCTCAACAGAAATTCTTTCTGCTTCAGCTTTATAGTTACGAACAATCCTGTGACGCAATATGCCTGCCGCTACAGCTTGTACATCTTCAATATCTGGAGAATATTTTCCATTAAAGATCGCATTAACCTTGGCGCCTATTACTAGATATTGTGAAGCCCGAGGACCAGCACCCCACGAGAGATAACTATTTACCATTTGGTTTGCTGATGGGGTATTTGGTCGTGTTTTAGTGGCTAATGATACTGCATAATTAAGTACATTATCAGCAATTGGAATTCTGCGAACCAGATTTTGGAAATATACAATTTCTTCTCCAGTAAGGATTACTTTTAATTCAGGTTTATAATTTGAAGTAGTATTCTTAACAACTGTGATTTCCTCATCGAATTTAGGGTAGTCGAGTAAAACATTAAACATGAATCGATCCAATTGAGCCTCTGGAAGCGGGTAGGTACCTTCCTGTTCAATGGGATTTTGAGTTGCAAGAACAAAAAAGGGTTTACCTAATTCATATCTTTTACCGGCTGCGGTAACCGTTCTTTCCTGCATAGCTTCGAGAAGGGCTGATTGTGTTTTTGGAGGTGTTCGGTTAATCTCATCAGCTAAAATGATATTGGCAAATAAGGGACCTTTTATAAAACGAAACTGTCTTGTTTCATCTAAAATTTCGGTGCCGATAATATCAGAAGGCATAAGATCGGGGGTGAACTGGATTCGGTTATAGGACAGGCCAAGCGTTTGTGCAATTGTGTTAACCAATAAGGTTTTTGCCAGACCTGGAACTCCTACCAATAAACAATGGCCTTGACCAAAAATGGAAATCAGTACATCTTTTACTATATCATCCTGGCCGATAATTACCTTACCGATTTCCTTTCGCAATTCCTTATAGGATACAACTAGCGCATCAACTGCTTCGACATCTGATTTATAATTGATATTCATAATTATTTTGTTATTTCTTTAGTTATTTGCCTTGCTGCTTTTTTTTAACCAATCTTTTATTACTTCACATTTTGTATAATCTCTATTAACATTTACAAATGTATTGGCACGTTTTTTCTTGACCCACTCTATTAATGTGGTGTTTTGTTTATCTTGTAAAGCGGCATTTTGTATTTTTTGATAGTCTTCCTTTAGGTTGGCAATGTGTGGGGCTGTCTTGGATTTAACTTTCAGTAATCTTAATGATGGCTTGCTTTCATTATTTGAATAAGATACAGGTCTTGAAACCTCATTATCCTTTAATGGATCGACTTGAAAGAAAAGAGTTTTGTCCATTTGTGAAGCTTGGAATTTGGTGGTACCATCTTGTGGATTGACCATAATTCCTGAATTGTTTTTTGTATCAGCATCATCAGAAAATTTTAATGTTGCATCAGAAAAAGTTATTGTTCCTTTAGTAATTTCTGTTCTTAAACTATCTAACAAATCACTGGCTTTCTTAATATTTGCTTCACTGGTTTTTGGTCTTAATAAAATATGGCGGACATTGATTTGTTCTCCTCTTCTTTCTATCAATTGAAGAATGTGAAAACCGAATGGGGTTTCAATGATATCAGATATTTCACCAGGTTTTATTTTGAATGCAGCAGCTTCGAAAGATGGTTGCATATCGCCACGGCCAAAGAAACCGAGTTCTCCACCTTTCTTGGCTGAACCTGGGTCTTGAGAATATAAAACCGCTTTGGCTTCGAAGGTAGTTTTGCCAGCTAGGATATCTTGTTTATATTTTTCCAACTGTTCCCTGACATTGTTTTTTTCTTCGGATGTTATGGTGATATTTTTAACGATTTGTTGGATTTCAAATTCAGATTCGATTCTTGGCAGGCTATCTTTTGGAATGCGGTCGTAATAGGATTTTACATCGGAAGGAGAGGCATTGATGTCTTTGGTTATTTTTGATTGCATGGTTTGAGTCAAAAGTTGATCTTTGACCAAAATTCTAAAATCTGCCTTGAGTTCAAGAACTGATTTTCCCATTCTTTCTTCCAATAACTGTTGCGAGCCGATTTGTTGGATATAGAATCGCATTCGTTTGTCGAGTTCGCCTTCAACTTGGCCTTCTGAAACTTCAACGCTATCCAAAACGGCTTGATTTAAAAGCAATTTATTTATTAAAAGTTGTAAAAGTATGTCGCATTTTACATTTGGATTTTCGGCACCACCTTGCAATAAATATTGCTGATATTGGGACTCGATATCTGATTGCAAAATAACGTTTGCACCAACTACGCCAACGACTTCGTCAATGATTTTTACCTGTGCATTAACATTATAAGAAAGAAAAAAGAGAGTAAAAAGTAAAGTGGCGGTTATTTTGATTGAAAATTTCATTAAAGTTGGATTTTATTAAGTAAATTATATTGTTGAATTGCTGAATGCGGTCCTTGTTTTGCGAAATGCGTTCATTGTTATGAGGAATGCAGTCGTTGTTATGAGGAATGCTGAGCCCGTTTTGAAGAATGCAATGCCCGTTATGAAGAATGCGGTCGCTGTTTTACGTTGAAAACGACTAAAAGGGGCAAAATCGGTCAAATTAAAAATGGAGGAATTCATCATATAAATTTAATAGATTTTAAAGTCGTTATTTTTGAGCGCCTCATCATAAACTTTCTTTTCCATGCCTTCGATTAACATCAGTTTTCGTTTGTTTACGATGATGCTTTTGATGTTATCCTTTTCGAAAGATAGGGGAGAGGTGCTTTCTTTGATCATAAACCCGCTGATGTTTACGAGATATAGGTTTGTAGAGTCTTCCACTTCGATGAAGCGGTTGTTTTTCAAGAATTGTTCCTTATCGTAGGTTCGGATAGGGATTTCCTTTAACAAATCATCAAACAACAGCCATGAATTGTCGTCGAGGTAATAATTGACGGCGTATTGATGGCAGTAATCTTCGAGCAATTTACGGTCGTTGGGCTTGGTTGATTTGTACCATTGCCTGACATTTAACAATTTTGGGGAGTTTTTTGCCAATTTCAAATATAGTACCTTAATGATATTGTCCTTTAATTCGAAGTTGCCTATATGCTCGTTGTAATATTTTTCAATTTCGGCATCCTTGACAATGGTATCGAGTTTTTGGCGGACCAATTCCTTTTCGTAGGCATAGATTATTAAAGAATTTTTATAGTTTTCGAGTTGTTTTTCGACGTCTTTGGCTTCATCGCCGAGGTTTTGATTGGCTTTTGACAATACCAATTCTTTCTTAATCCATGAATCGATATAGCTTTTTACTATTTTAATGCTATCGTTTTTTGAACTGCCTTTCGGAACCAAATCCTTGATGTCGGATTGATACAAAATATTATCAAATGCTTTAGCAACCGGGTTTTTCCCTGAATCCTTATGTTTAAAAAACGAACAAGAGGCAATCATGACAATAATTAAGGGAAATAAAATAGTTTTTAGCAAAGCAATAAATAATTATGGGGAAGAAAAATACGACAATCCCCAACGGAAATAAGCGGATTTTTATTATTATTTTATCGAGGCAAGAATTTCTTTGTCGACTTTATAAGGGTATTTGGTGCGCAATGAGGCAATCCATTCCTTTTCAAGTAAAGATTGATAATCGGCAGTGACCAACCCTTTGGCTTCATCCAAAGTTTTTACTTGTGGTGCCAGTTTATCCTTTACGTCGACGAATACAACCGAACTTCCAGAAAGAATATTTGCGGATAAACCTTTTATCCATTTAATTGAATCTACATATTGGTTTTCACCCTTAGAAAATTTGCCTTCCTTTATCGATAAATTTAATTGAGAATTGCTGTTGATGATTGCCATAATGGAATCATTGGAGATTTTTTTCTTTTTCAACAAATCTCTAACCTTATCGGCGATATCTTTTGAAGAACAGTTGTAAACGGCAGCATCCAGACGTTCAGCCCACATGTAATTGTTCTTGTGTTGTTCATAAAAATCCTTTAACCCGCTAGTATCCTTAACCGCTTTTGACCAAACTTTTTTATCCGTTAAATCAAACAATAAAATTCCATCCTTATATTCTTGCATCAAATCTTTGAATTCAGGATACTTGGTATCCAACCTGTTTTCTTCAAAAGTAATGCAGGTTTCATTTACAAATTGGTCATACATTCCATTAACGATTGCTTGAGGGGTGGTCCCTTTTCTGGCAGTTTGGTGAGCAGAAATATACTTTGCAAAATCCTTTTGAGTAAATTGCTTATCCATCAGGCTGAACATGTTTTTTGTAAGCTTTTCAGCCTTTTCTGTCGTCCATTTTCCTTGAACCAAATTAGAATCGACAACGGCAAAAAAGTCCTCTTTTGTTTTAGGAACTTCTGTAAATTTGTATTCTTTTTTAATCTTGTTGATCATTGATGTTTTGCTGACTTCTGAACGGGAATCTTTACCGATGCTTGTTTTTAATTCACCTTGCATTTCATCAAAAGTTCCCAAATCTTTCGTGCTTATCAACTTGATGATGTGCCATCCATAAGAAGTCCTGATAGGATTGGTTATATCGCCCTTCTTTTTAAGGTTAAAGGATGCCGCTTCAAATTCAGGCACCATTCTACCGGTTTTGAAAGCAGGCAAAACACCACCATTTTTTGAAGATCCACCGTCATCAGAAAATTGTTTTGCCAATTCCTCAAAGTTTCCACCATCCTTTAATTTTTGATTTATTTCATTTATCTTTTGAATCGCCTTTGCAGAATCATCCGCAGTGGCACCTTTGCCAGCAACCTTCACCATGATATGAGCTACCGTAACTTCCCCAGGATCTTTACGCTCGTCTAATTTCTTGATGATGTGATATCCGAATTTTGTCCTTACTGGCATGGAAACTTCCCCAACTTTTTCATTAAAGGCAGCCGATTCAAAAGGATAGACCATTTGCATGGCAGAAAAATACCCTAAATCTCCACCATTTTCCTTGGCAGATGGATCTTCAGACGATTCTTTGGCAATGGCACCAAAGTCTTCTCCTTTTACAATTCTGTTTCTTATTGCGATAGCCTTATTATAGGCATCCAAAGTATCTTTTGGCAACGCATCAGACCCGCATTTTATCAATATATGGGCAGCATGAACATCTTTTTTCATCCTTTCGTAAGCCTCATGGATTAACTTGTCAGTAACTTCTTTGTCAACCAAATAAGGAGTGGAAAGCTGTTTTCTATAACCGGTCAATTCATTGACAAATGTTGATACCGTATCCAATCCTTGGTCAATGGCCTCTCTTACTTTTAACTTATAATTGATGTATAATTCAAGATAATCGGCAACCGCCTTTTGGTCCGAAGTGCCGTTTTTGCTGTTATTCTTCTTAAAAACCTTTTCAAATTCCGATTTGGTGATATTTTCCCCACCTATTGTAATCAGAATTGGGTCCTTTACTTGCGCCTTTAAACTGCCAAAGGCAATAAAACTAAACAGAACTGCTAACAAACTTGATGTGATATTTTTCATTATTAAAATTTAATTTTTTTTATTCCGAGCGGCAAATTTATAAAAGTAATTGAAATTGGAATAAGAAAGGTAAAAAATAGTTTACAAAACATACCTATTCTATCAAAACAGAACCCATGAACCCTAAGTCCATTACCTAAAAGAATCAACAAAATTCCCGTAAAACCCCGTTGAAAACCAGTTTTCCCCTCTCCAAATCCTAATTCCTAATTTTTAATTCGTAATTCCGATTGGGAGCCTATATCCTCTTCTCGTCCCATCAGCGTCCCGCTATCCGCTGTAGCCGCTGCATCTCCAAACCCGACACCAAGCAGCGGGCTGCCGCTACTATCGGGGCTAGGTTTTGACGGCAGGTTGCTTCGAAATGGCAACCGTTTTCCTTCACCCTCTCCTTCGGAGAGGGCCGGGGTGAGGCTCTGCATAACCTGGCTG
>CAIWCG010000034.1 GCA_903911135.1 uncultured Bacteroidota bacterium | reverse complement strand
GGCTACAGCGGATAGCGGGACGCAGATGGGACGAGAAGAACCCATAGGCTCCAAATAAGAATTAGGAATGATAAATTAGGAATTAGCGTGGTGGAATAAGGAATCAGACGAATATTTTATCTGATGAGCACCATCTTTCCTTTGTTCAGTATGCCTCGGTCGGAATCTATCAGGTAATAATAGATGCCGCTGTTTACATTGATGAAGAGGTCTTCCTTGGCTTCGCTTGCCTTGATGCGGTAGGTGAAAATTTCTTTCCCCAAGACATCGAACATGCGGAAGGTGAGGTTCGGAATCAAGGAATGATTGACGAGGGTGAAGTTTCCGTCGTTAGGGTTCGGGTAGAGCGAAATGCCGTTGATGGAAACGAGTTCGTTGATGCCGTTGACGCCGAAACAAATGGTGTCGGAGGAGGCAGTGCAGCCATTGGTGTCGGTCACCATCACAGAATAGCAGCCATTGGCGGTAACGGTGTAGGTATGGTTGGTGGCCCCGTTGATAGGCGTGAAGTTCAGCAGCCATTGATTGCCGACAGTGGCACTCGAGGTGAGCACATTTCCGTTGGCAGTAATGGTAGGATGTACTGGTGGCGAGAATACGGTGAAGTAATGCGGAAGCCACATCGTATCGGTGGTGACGCCACAAGCGGTGGAATCATAGGCAATCAAATAAACGTTGTAATTATTGGAGACATAATATGTATGCTGCGGATTGGTGAGGGTGCTGGTTCCGCCATCGCCAAAGTGCCATAGATAACGGGTGGCATTGGTGCTGGTGTTGGTGAAATGGACAACCAAGGGTTTGCAGCCGGAGAAGGTGTCAACCACAAAAGAGGCATGGACGGGTGGGAAATACAGCACATTGACAACAATCTTCATGGTATCGTTGCAGCCACCGGCACCATAGGCTATCAACTTGACCGTGTCGGAACCTCCAGTGGTATAGACATGTGTAGGACTTACAGCTTGGCTCGTGTTTCCATCACCAAAGTTCCAAAGATAGGAGACGGCATTGGTGCTGGTATTAAGGAAAGTGACATTTAGAGGAGCGCATCCGCTCAAAGGGTTTCCTGTATAGGCTGCATGTGCCGATTGATTGACGGTAACGGTAATGGAAGTGGAACCGGTGCAGCCACCGCCATTGGAAACGGTAACGGTATAAGTTCCGGTAGCTACCACATTGATGTTTTGAGTGGTCAATCCATTTGACCAAAGATAAGAACTGTATCCTGCTCCTGCATTTAGGATGGCTGGGTTGCCTGAACAGATGGAAGTAGGTCCCGTAATGCTTGGGTTGAGTGTATTGCTTTGTATAACGTTGGCAGAAGTTGTTCCTGTGCAGCCATTTGCATCGGTAACGGTAATGGTATAAGTCCCTGGAGTATTCACCAAAATGCTTGCAGTAGTAGCCCCTGTAGACCACAAGTAAGACGCATATCCTGCGTTGGCATTGATAATGGTTGAGCCACTTGTGCAGAATGTCAAGGAGCCGGATATGGTTGGCGAGACCGGATTGGCTGCTGTTACTGTTATGGAAGCCGAACCGGTACATCCGGTAGCGTTCGATACGGTTACAGTATAAGTTCCTGCAGTGTTAATGTTTATGATCTGTGTTGTAGCTCCAGTTGACCAAGCGTAAGTGGTATAACTGCCTGCGTTTAGTATGGCAGTGCCGCCAATACATATAACCGAAGGACCAGCAATAACAGGCGTGATATTAGAACCTTGAATGACCGTGATAGAAGCAGTTCCTGTGCAGCCGAATGCATTGGTCACGGTCACGGTATAGGTACCTACCAAGCTGGTATTGATGCTTTGAGTTGTATTTCCGTTTGACCAATGGTAGGATGAATATCCTGTACCCGCATCCAAGGTAATTGGGTTGCTGCAGATGGTAGTAGGTCCTGTAATGGTTGGTGTTGGAGCTGCATTAATGGTAACTGTAACCGAAGATGCTCCCGTACATGCATTACCATCGCTGACGGTAAGTGAAAAAGTGCCGGCAGAGGTAACATTGATGCTTTGTGTCGTTGCGCCATTCGACCAAGTGTATGAAGAATATCCCGCAGGACCGGAAAGCGATGTCCCAGAGCTATTAGGACAGAAAGAAGTTGGTCCCGTGATGGGAGGATTGATGGTTGGGCAATTTGAGCAGACAAGTTTCACAGGATTGCAGGCAGACATGTTTATGGAGGTTGCAAAACGGTCGCCACAAGCCACCACCTCACCATTACTGTTCACGGCAACGTCATAAACGGCGTGAGGAGTAGGATAAGTGGCGATATAGGTTAGGTTTGCGTCGTATTTTATTACACCCGAGGTAGAACCCACATAAATATTGCCGCAACTATCCAAGTCCAAGCCACTGTTTCCGGGAGTATTCCCTCCAATGATGATCACCGAGTTCGAAACTCCTCCAGGAATGTTTACAGTAGCGAGTATGGCTCCATTGGTGATGTCCCGCTTGCTTAAAGTGGCTCCATTTTGTGTATAAATGTTCGTACTGGTGGCTCGAATTGCGCTGATTCCTTGGTTAGTCACACCATAGGCAGGACTTCCATAGGTAAAGTTATAGGTACTGTTGTTTTGATAGTTAATTGCCAAGGCAGGAGTTACAGACCCGATGGAATCGAGCGTGAGATAATAATAATTGCCATTGGGAGAGGCACAAATGGACCTAACCTCCTTTATTTGGGTGTTCAAGAAGCCACCTACATACCCAACCTCTACATAATTCAAGACCGCACCAGTATTCAGGTTCATGTTCATGATGGCTCCCCTGTAAGATGCGGTGCTCAAGGCATTCGGAGTCCTGGTTCCGCCGATGACCAGCTGACTTTGGTCGCAATTGAAGGACAGATGCCAGTATTCATACAAAGGACCGAACAAACCATTGGGATTATTGTGCCAAGCAAGCGCTCCGGCAGGAGTAATCTTCGAAAGTTCTCCATTAGCACCCGAAGTGATGTATGAATTGCCCGCTTTGTCAACAATAAAAGACCCTACCCAATATGTAGCGGTGTCCCAAGGTGTAATATAGGTCCACACAAGAGCTCCCGCATTGGAATACTTCTTTAAAGTCATCGGCATGTCGCCACCATAGATATAAACGTTGCCAAGCGTATCCCTTTCAATCTCCCAAATCTTATTTGAGTTCGGCAAAGAAGGAGTTACGGTCCAGGGGTCTATCACAATGGTCTTGGAATGGTCATAATCCTCTACATTAAAGGAAATGGAGTTGCCATTTTTTACATAAGAAGACTTCAATTCCACCTCCTTGTTGTCGAGATAATAAGTTGTGGGGTGAGATTGGAATATCTTGGCATGGTGCCCTAAAAATGAGCCCTCAAATGCCGTGGCTATGCGCAAATTATGCTGCCAGCCATGCAGAAAAAGCTTCCTGTCGTCAGGATAATTCATCTTGACGGCTGAAAGATCTCCTCCAGGATGCACAATAACCGAATACTCTACCGCTGCCTCCTTTTCATCGTTATATTTCAAGAAAGAAAACTCCACATCAATGTTCGGATACAGATTTTTGTACGTCAGCTTTCTATATGCCGGAATATTCGCCACATTTGTAAACTTCTCCCCATTTCTCACCCCATAGCTGAAATAATCAGGCGATTGCCCCTCGGCAACTACCTTTACGTCAGCATTGGCACCATCCCAAGTCATGCACACGATATCCGTCTGGGTAACGGCATTGTTTTCCTCGCTCTCCCCTTCATTATGGCCCTCATCAGAGTCCTTTCGGATGCTCTTTTTATTGAACGCATAGGTAACCCCATGTTTCGTGAAGTAAATCATGGTTTGCCCGTTGTCGTAAGCATACAGCACGTCCTCGCTGCGTATCTTTTCCTTGTTGGCAACAGGAAATTGCCCTTCATTCTTGATGAAAACCTTTGGCGATTCATACTTTACCGTCCAACTGGCAGTCCCATCGCCAGCCATTGCAGGTTTGCCTGCCAGACTTAAGAATACGGTCATTAAAACGAGTGAAAAAACGTACATTTGCTTCATATCTTCTGTTATAATTGGTTAATCAGTTTCAAGACACAAAATTAGAACTTATAATTCAATAAAACAAGCCTCCTAAAAAAGTATTTTTCCACCCAACCCATGCCCCTTCCCAATATTTTGATACTTTTGGCACACATAAATAATGAATCATGACCATAAAAGATGCCCAACAAACCGTTGACGAATGGATAAAGACCAACGGCGTAAGATACTTCAATGAACTCACCAACATGGCCATCCTCACCGAAGAAGTGGGCGAAGTGGCAAGAGTTATAGCCCGAAAATACGGCGAACAGTCCCCCAAAGCATCCGACCAAGACCTAAACCTCGACGATGAACTCGCCGACGTGCTCTTCGTGGTCATATGCCTCGCCAACCAGACCGGCATAGACCTCACCGAAGCCCTAAAAAGGAACCTCCAAAAGAAAACCGACCGAGATAAGCTCCGCCATCAAACAAACGAAAAGCTGAAATGATTCCCTCCCCTCCCTTTCGCACCATTTAGCGATTAATTTTATCTAAAAAGCTCTTTTGGGGGCGTCCCCAGCAGCATCCAAAGTGAAAAAGGCCCTCCCCTTGCTGCTGCGGTCGGGGTGTTTCATGGGTTCGCTTCGCTCCGTGCTTCGCATCCGCCTGCGGCGCCATTCCACTCCCTCGCCCGCTGCTTCGCACCATCGAAACAGCCAACCAACAGCCTCCACCCCACCAACTCCACCCAATCTTCTTCCTCAAACACCCAATCCAAGTATATTTACAGTTAGATAATCCGGTTTAGCCTTCATAAAAATCACTTTGGTAGCCAAACTTATCACTTTGGTAGCCAAAGTCATCACTTTGGTAGCCAAACTCACACTTTGGCTACCAAACTCATCACTTTGATAGCCAAAGTCATCACTTTGGTAGCCGAAGTCACCACTTTGGTAGCCAAACTCATCACCTTAGTAGCTGGAATGGTCATTTGAGTAGCTGGAATGGTCACTTCAGCTGTTTCACGTGGCACAAGAACCGCTATTTCATTCATTTTGAACCCAAAAGACGGATTTTCAGCAACAAATCACCCATCACTGCTCCTTCGAAGCTGCTGCCATAGCTCATAGCCCTGACATGCCCAAGGTTATCCCCTTGTGCGAAGGCTTGTGGGGTACCTTTGGCAGGGATAATTGATGGCTGGCAGGTAGCACCATGATACGAGAACCCAACCGTAGGCTCCAAAAGAAAAAGCTTCTTCTTCAGCTCCAAAAGAGGAATTATCTGGTGAAAAAATGGAATAATTAGCTTACGAACCAATGTAAACAGAGGCAGAAACGGGCTTTTTAGGAAGCGTTATATCTGTTCTGCAAAGGCGTTGTAGTCCAGGAACTCCCGAATCTTCTTTTCCTTGAACTTTTTAGGGAGATATTTCAGCGCCAAGTCACGTATCAGAAGCTGATACGGTTTCTTGAGGTGACTAAGCTTGAAGGCATAAAGGATGTTGTTGGTTACGGCCGTTGCCCTCGGAATTCGGGCATCTTCATAGTATAAAAGTGCATCCGGAACAGATTTGTAGCGCTCAAGGCAGCGGGTCAGGATGATGGCATCTTCTATGGCCAAGGATATTCCCATTCCCAGGTTCGGGGATACTGAATGTGCCGCTTCGCCGATGAGAACCACGCTTCCATCGCACCAGGTGGTAGCCGGTGGCTTGCTGAAGGAACCCGCCTTGGTGATATTGTCCTCTTCGGTGGCTTTTATGAGCTCCGGCACGGGGTATGCCCAGTTGCGGAAGTAATTGTAGATCTTCTTTTTCCTGTCGGAGTTCATGTGGTTGATTCTGTGCAGCGATTCGCGAGAACTGGCCCACCATGCGATTTTATTGTTGCCAAGTGGGGTGTACCCGAAGCGTTTTCCGCGCCCCCAGAAGTGATGGACACCCCTTTCGAGGATGTCTGGAAAAGGCGAGTCGATGATTGCCCGCCATATCTGATAGCCGTGGTAATCTGGGGCGTCTTCGTGCTTCATCAGGTGCCGAACACGTGATTTGAAGCCGTCGGCACCTATTAGCAGGTCCGCTTCCATCAGTTTATTGTTGTCGAACATGATTTTCACATTCTCTTCGAGCTGATTGTATTCTCTAAGGGCGTGATTGAAGGTAATGGTTCCTTCAGGCAGCTTATTGACCAAAATTGAGTAGAGATATTCCCTCATAATGGACACAGGCTTTATTTCTTCGTGGTTCAAGTCGAGATGATAGAGCCTTTTTCCCTTGTGATTGGTGAGGATGAAGTGATTCACCACCTCACCATTGTCATAGATGTCTTCTAGTACTCCGAATTGCTTCAAAAGTCGTATGGCATTAGGGAATAAGGTTATTGCAGTGTTCGGTTCCTTCAAATCTTCCTGCATTTCGAAGATTTGTGGGTTGAATCCCTTCTCACGAAGAGCTATGGCAGTCACTAAACCACCAACTCCGGCACCTATGATAGCTATTTTCAGATTCGCTTTGTCCATGGCAGGAAAATTTGTGTGTTTACTTGATGAAATGCTTCCAAATGTCGTTTCCGAAGATGAAAACCATCAAGGAAAGAAGGATAACCATGCCTACTATCTGCACTTTCTCCATAAATTTGTCACTGAACTTCTTGCCAGTAATCATTTCTATCAATAGAAAAAGTACATGGCCGCCATCGAGAGCAGGGATAGGCAAGATGTTCATGAAAGCAAGAATCATGGAAAGCAATCCGGTCAATGTCCAGAACCATTTCCAAATCCAAATGCCTCCAAAAATGGTTGCAATGCCTATTGGTCCTTGCAGCGAATCCGTTACCTTTTCTTTTCCCTTAAAAATCTTTCCAAGCCCTTTAATATTCGAAATCATGGCTTCCATGGCATCTGAAGTACCGTATCGGAAAGCCGAAACAAGGGTGTAATCCTTCATGGCATAAGCGCTTTGGGTGAAAGGGAAATTAGGATTCAGATAAACCCCGATAGTTCCATTGGTATCCACTTGCACCTTCATTTGTTTGGGTTCATTATTCCTAATCACGGTCATGCCTATTTCCTTTCCAAAATTGGAATGAATGGCATCCTTCAGTTGTCCTTCGCATTTTATTGTGTCATTATTAACTACAATTATTTTATCCTCTTTCGTCAAACCAGCCTTATCGGCATTACCGCCTTTTGCAATGCTATCAATGGTAAATTGAACATTATCAGGCCCAAGAAACCTTCCTTTTCCTTCTTTCATTACGGTTTTATAGAAGTCATCGGGTACGGTTATTTCCATATTTTTCCCATCTCTCATCACCGTTATGGTGGCACCGAAAAGAACTCTTGAACCCAAGGCATCTACAAAGCGTTCGAAAGGTTTTCCATTGATGGCAATGATCTTGTCGCCGGTTTTGAAACCCACATCTCGACCCAAATTATAAGCATAAACGCCATCCTTTACGGCATCATTAGGCAAATAATTCTTCTCATAATGAAGCAAAACAAAGGAATAAATGACCACACCAAGAATGACGTTCATCGTTACGCCGGCAATCATCACAATCAATCGTTGCCAAGCCGGTTTGGAGCGAAATTCCCAAGGTTCGGCTGGCAGTTTCATCGCCTCCTTATCCATCGATTCATCAATCATTCCGGCAATTTTTACATAACCGCCAAGTGGCAGCCAGCCGATGCCATATTCCGTTTCGCCCCTTTTGAACTTGAACAATTTAAATCCCCAAGCATCAAAAAAGAGATAAAACTTCTCCACTTTTATCCCAAAAGCCCGCGCAGCAAGAAAATGCCCCAGCTCATGCAGTGTCACCAAAATCGCCAAGGCAGTTATCAACTGCGCCGTCATTACTAATCCGTTCATATTTATTTTTTACTAATTATTATTTACTATTTTCGGGTATGTCCAAACAACTGTGTCATTTTACATTACGGTTTAGACATTCTATCGGCAAATTTAATATTTAAATGGGAAACGATCATTTTCCAGTTATAGATTCCTCCTACCCAATCCTT
>CAIWCG010000033.1 GCA_903911135.1 uncultured Bacteroidota bacterium | reverse complement strand
CTGGAAATCTGACCTTTAATGTAGGTTATTTACATAAGCTGAAAGTCCTTTCGAGGCAACCTGCCGTCAAAGCATAGCCCCGATAGTAGCGGCAGACCGCAGCTTTGTATCGGTAATGGGGAGCAGCGGCTACAGCGGATAGCGGGACGAAGATGGGACGAGTAGAACACATAGGCTCCAAAAAAAAAATTAGGAATTAAAAATTAGGAATTAGGCGGAGTGGGAGGCTACAAGTTAAACGGCGTTGGGATTTCCTAATATTTTCAGGAAACGGTAATGCGATTTGATGGCTGCGAAGAGGGTCTTTTGTTCGTGGTAGGGCACACCGTGTTTTAAGGCTACGCGTTTCACTATGTCGCTTATTTGAGGATAATGGATGCTGCATATCTTGGCAAAGAGGTGGTGTTCTATCTGGAAATTCAGTCCGCCTACATACCAGCATACCAGCTTGTTTTTCTTGGCAAAATTGGAGGTGGTTCGGCATTGATGCACTGCCCAAGCGTTGTCTATCAGGCCATGGTCGTCGGGCATGGGTTGTTCGGTTCCATCTACCACATGCGCCAATTGAAAGACCACCGAAAGCACTACGCCGGTGGTGAAATGCATGATGAGAAATCCGATGAGGAACTGCCACCAGTGGATGTGTAAAACCAGCAACGGAATGACGATGGCATAGGTGGTATAGATGATTTTCGAGAGCAGCAGGATGATCCATTCGCTGGTGGGGATGTGTTTTTTGTAGCCGGGATTCACTTGGCCATTATATCTTTTTATCTTCTTGAAATCCTTGATGAGAAACCACATGAGCGTGACGAGACTGTAGGCGGCAAAAGCGAAATATTGCTGGTATTTGTGGAACTTGCGAAGGGGTGCATTGGGAGAAAGCCGTACGATGATGCCTGCATCGAGGTCTTCGTCGAGGTTGTAGATGTTGGTATAGGTATGGTGGAGTATGTTGTGCTGGATTTTCCAGGTGAAGGCATTGCCACCGATGAGATTCAGGGTAAGTCCCAGTATTCTGTTTACGGTAGGGTTGGATGAATAGGCTCCATGGTTGGCATCGTGCTGAATGGAGAATCCGATGCCAGCCACTCCCAAGCCGAAGATGATGGCGAGCAACAGCATTTGCCATGGCGCAAACCAGTTGGTAAGAATCAAGGCATACGAGCCAAAGGTAATGGTGAGGATGATGATGGTCTTGAATATCATGGCTGCATTGGCATAATGTGAGAGGTGGTGGCTGACGAAATAATCGTTCACCTGTTCCCTCAAATCGGTAATGAAATCAGGGTCTTTGGTGTTGTTGAATTTTACGGTTAGGTTCTCCATGGCGCTATTTTAGAACATCAAAACTAATTAAAAAATTAATAATCAAAAGAAAACCCCCACAATTTTCTCAATAAATTGTGGGGGTATCTGTATGGATAATTGGATAACTACTAAAAGAATTTTCCTCTGTTGTCTAAAATGTTAGCCAAGTCTTTCAATGCTTCGAAGAAACCTGATTCGCTCTTTTGTTGGAATTGTTGAGCCAATCTTGCTTTCATTTCATTGAAGTTAGCTGGTGCAGGAGGATTGGTGAAACTTTCAACCTTTACCACATAAACACCAGCGTTGCCTTTCATCGGCTTGGAAGTTTCGCCAGCTTTCATGGTAAATATTTTACCAATCAATTCCGGTTCAAATCCTTTTCCTGGTATGCTGCTACCCATAAATGTGACGCTGCTGGCGGTATCAACATTTATGCTCATTTTTGATCCGATATCATCAACAGAAGTTCCGGCAGCAGCCATTTTCTGTGTCAGGGCTTCGGCTTTCTTTTCTCTTTTTGCCATCATTTCCACTCTTTGTTTCACAGCATCTAGAGTAGCAAATCCCTTATCTTTTATTTCCAATAAGTGCCCGATAACATATCTGTTTCCAACGGCGTATATCTTAGACATTTCGCCTTTCTTTGAACGATAAGCCCAAACGACCAACTCTCTTGCTGATTCAAGTCCTGGAAGAGTCTTGTCCACTTCTTTTAAATTATCCACTGGTCTTACAGACAACCCTAATGTTTTGGCCGTTGCAGAAAACTGATCGCCATTTGGAGTCTTTGAAATAAAATCATTTGCCTTAGCCAAAACAGCATTGAAAGTTTTGGTGGTAGGTTCTATCTTTCTGTCAACGAAAACAACTTTCACTCTTTTAGATGTCTTGCTTTGATCCATTACTTCAATCAAATGCACCCCGAATTGAGATACAACAATCGGCATATCCCCTTTCTTACCGAAGAAACAAGAGTCATTGAAAGGTTTTACCATTGCACCTTCTTTAAACCAACCTAAATCTCCACCTTTTGAACCAGAGCCTGGATCTTCCGACATTTGTTTTGCCAAATCATCAAACTTAACTTTCTTGGCTTTGATTGACTTGCGGATGCTGTCTACTCTCATCACTACCGAATCAGGATTTTCACCTTGTTTTATCTTGACGAGAATATGTCGTGCCTTTACAGAATCAGGAACATTATAAACCTTACTCAACTTGGCCAATTTAAAGAATCCGTTTTCCATATAAGGGCCATAAATGTAGCCCTCTTTTTCATGGAACATGATGGTATCCAAATCGCCTTGAAGAACTCCCTTTTTGAATATCGTTCCTTCATCGTTATATTTTGTATCGCTGTTTCTATTCACAAACAAACTGTCAGGGATGGTAGAGGCTTGGAAATCGTCTTTTGTTTTGTTAGCCCAATTTGCTGCTGCCTTTTGGTCGTCTTCAGATGGATTTACATCGAAAGAAACATATTCTATCTTTCGAGTATTTTCATTTTGTTTGAATTCATATTGATGAGCATTGTAATATGCTTTCAAATCATCTTCGGTAACTTTTATGTTGCTATCAGGCATGGTTCTGAATTCAGATACCACATACTTGATGGAAGCTGCATTGGAAGAATTGTTGAAAAATCTTTTTGCATCAGCAGTTGTTGGGAATACGCCTAATTTGGCCAAGTTTTTCAATTTGGTTTCATATCTTTCCTTTCTGATTTCAGTTTCAAAAGACATCCATCTTGTTTTCATGGTATCGCCTTGCTGGTCCAAATTCTTAAGGAAGTTCACAACGGTTTGAGGATCAAAAGAACCTGTTTTGGGGTCGGTAAATGCCTGACGGATTTGTGGATGCGGGTTTTTTCCGGTAATCATGTCATACAATTCATCATCCGACACCTTTACTCCAAGTTGTTCATTTTCCTTGCCATAAACTATCTCCTTCACAATTTCATTCCAGGCTTGTTCACGCAATTGATCGTTTACTTGAGGATCGACATTATCCTTATTTTGGTTCAATTTATAATTGTTAACCATTAATTCTACCCTGCTGTTGAATTCCTGTGGTGTGATGGATTGGCCTGCTACCACTGCTATTTCATTCTTATTTCCGAATAAAAACGACCTGTTGTTTGTAATCAAATCACCAGCGATAAACGCCACCATTGATACCCCGATAGTTCCGATGATCAAACCTGCACGGTTTCTGATTTTACCTATAATTGCCATAGTTTTCTTGTATATTATTAATATTTAAGGGTGCGAATATACAATTGTAAATTGAAATATAAAAATCGCAGCCATTATGAATGCTCCAAAGGCCTTCTCAAATACTAATATTTTCCCCTTTAATGACGATGATGCTATTGTTCTTTTGATAGCTTGCCAGACGCAAAGCAATTATATGAACATCTACAATGAAATAGGAATTGTAAATCTTAAACCACTAAATCTTGAAATGGGAAAGCAATTTTGTTTTGAAGGCATTAATAAATGAAATCATTCCCCAAAAGTCTTGGCGATGCATTTTCCTTTTGGTATAATCACCAAAAAGGCCTTGGCGATGGCATTTCTTCTTAGGATAGACACTGCCAAGGTCTTGGCGACGCTATTTCCTCTTGGGATATGCACCGCCAAGGTATTGGCGACGCTATATCCTAGAAGGAATGACACCAAATGGCGATTTTTTCTTCCAAATCTCAAAAGCCTCCTTGGAAATTGGCTTAGGTGGTATGTTTTATAAGAAATATTGAACATGTGGCAACTAATAGGAAACTTGGATTTTTCTTGTTTTTCAATGGAAGAGAACCAAGTATTTGGATACAATATATATAAGGGACATCGCATAGGAAACTTATTCCTTATGAATATCACTATTATTTATTTATTGATAATTGCATTAAAAGGAATCGTAATTGCCAACGGTAAGCATCGTTCTGGTGCAGGCATTTACGGCATCTATTCCATTATTTACAGCCAAATTGAATAATTCCAAGTTCTCGGCACCTGGATTGAAAATAAGCCTTTTAGATTTTATTTGAAGGATATAATCGTAAAATGCCGCTTGGTTCTTTGCCCCAACATATAAAGTAATGGTGTGGATATCTTGAAACGGAGGCAAGCCTTTTTGGATGGAAACCGAGTCTATCATGCCTTCTTTTTGTCCAATGGCCAGGATGGGAAACTGTTTTTTGATGAACAACTTGACCACATGAAATGACTCCCTTTCAGGGTTGGTGGAGGCACCGATTATGAGGGTATTGAATTTTTCCAAGTTCTTGATTTATCAGGTCAGATTGTTTCTCCTTCGATATAATTCAGGTCTTTGCCAAATGTTTCCTTCAACCCGAAAAGGGAAACAATGGATAATGTCATGACCACAACGCCTACGATAAGCATGCTTGTAATTATTGGTAAATCGATGTCTTCGCGAAGAAAATTCAGCAACAGCATCATCAGCACCAATGCCCCTCTTACAAAATTTGGAACGGTAGTGGTAACGGTTGCTCGGATATTGGTGCCGAATTGTTCGGATGCTATCGACATGAAACCGACCCAAAAACCTGATGACACACCCAAAATGACGCAAAGCATGTAAAGTGTTCGGGTGGTTATGTTTTGCTGGAGTAAATAAATCGGGATGCAGATGGATGTGAAGATGAGGTACACCAACACGACTTTTCTGCGGGTCTTGAAATACTGGCTGAAAAGACCGCAGCAGAAATCGCCAAGGATATGGCCGGAGTAGCAGCATAGTATTCCGGTGCCAGCGCTTGCGGTACCGATGACGCCCATCTTGATTGATAATTCCGGAATGAAGAACATCAATATCCCGATGACATACCATACCGGCAAGCCCAGGGCAATGCAGCTGATGTATCGGATAAAACGTTCTCGAGAGGAGAAAAGATAAAAGAAATTTCCTTTGCTGACGGCTTTTGTGGCCACCGACTGATACATGCCGGATTCATAGACACCCAAACGAAGAAATAATAATAATAATCCCAAGCCTCCACCAATGAAATATGCGGTGTTCCATTCGTAGTTTGCGCCCACATACCCTACCAGCAATGCACCACCTATTCCTACCGTTACAACTATTGTGGCTCCATATCCCCTGTTCTCTTTCGACATGGTTTCATTTACAAGCGTAATACCTGCACCTAATTCGCCAGCCAAACCTATTCCTGCAATGAGCCGAAGCCATTCATATTGGTTGACGTCAGTTACGAATCCATTCAAGAAATTAGCAGCAGAATACATGATGATGGATCCGAAAAGAACTGAAACCCGACCTTTCTTATCGCCAAGAATACCCCAAAGCAAACCTCCCAGAAGCATGCCAGTCATTTGCCAATTCATCAAACTGATGCCTACATTCATTATCTCTTCTCGGCTTAATCCCAATGATTTTAAACTCGGCACCCTGACAATGCTGAATAAAATGAGGTCATAAATGTCAACAAAATAGCCTAAAGCAGCTACAATTACTATAACATTAAAAGGATTTTTATGTACTTTATTTAGACTCATATTATGGCGCAAAGTAAAACAAACTAATGGAATTAAACCTATTGTCAACTATTTCATCTATAAAACCCCAATTAAGAACTTAAGGATAAAAGGCAGAAAAATTTGTTTTATTTAAAATATTTTTAGTAATTTTACATTCTCAAATTAATTATTACTGTAAACACATAACAAAAATGAAGACCAATACAATGATTCGGCCATATCATTTTCTCATACTTTGTCTGGCATTTTTATTTAACCCAACGGCTAATTATTCGCAAACATTTACTCCTGTTGCTGTAACTGGATTTGATGCTGATGGAATAGCTGAAATACCAACCAATTCGTTAACATGCACATCGGCAGCAATGGATAATTCAATGCTGGTAATGTATAGCGCGGCATTTGCAGCAGGTGCAGGCATTGGTGGAGGAATCATCAATAGTGGAACTATTGTAAGTGGTACAAGAACATACCAACTAAGACCTTTTAATGTTCCAAATGTTTTGTTTGACACAAACGGCACAACAAAAACAATGACTGTTACAACCCCTGCTGCGTTCACAAAAATCAGTTTGTTATGTTTTTCCACTGAATTGAACAGCACAGTTACTATCATACTCCGTTTTACTGACGGCACAGTAGTTAATAGTGGTACTTTTACAATTCAAGATTGGTATAATGGCACTGGAAATGTCTATGCCGGATTTGGCCGATGCCCGAGAGCTGCAAATGCCTCCACTTCAGTTGGAAATCCAACTAATCCTATGATGTATCCATTGGATATAAACATTCCATGTGCCGACCAACAAAAACTCTTGTCAACAATCACTTTTATTAATTCTGGTGGAGCCTTTGCTTATACAAAGGCGTGCTTCTTGGCATTATCCGCGGTGCCCTATGCCTATAATGTAACAACATCACATACTGATGTAAATTGTTTTGGAGCATCCACAGGTACTGCTACAGTTACGGTTGTTGGTAATTCAACACCATATACCTACTTGTGGAATTCTGCGCCTATGCAAACATCTTCTGTGGCAACAGGATTGGCAGCTGGTTCATATGTTGTAACTATTACAGACCCCAATGGCTGCACATCTACAACAAATGTGACATTAACTCAACCAGCTACTGCTATTGCAGCTTCTATAACAGCACATGTTGACATTACCTGTTCCACACAAGGTTCCATTACATCTAGTGCGAGTGGAGGAACTGGCGCCATTACCTATAGTTGGAATTCTACACCTGTTCAGACAACTGCCGCCGCAACGAGTTTATCAGCTGGAACTTTTACAGTAACAGCGACAGATGCAAATGGCTGCACTGCAACAGCAAGCTATACTTTAACTGCAGCATCTGGAATAACTTGTTCAATAACCGCCCAAACAAATATACCTTGTTTTGGCGGCAATTCTGGTGCGGCAACAGTCACAGCAAATGGAGGTGGAGGATATTTATATAATTGGAATACCACTCCAGTTCAGAATACAGCAACCGCAAATACTCTCGTGGCAGGAACCTATGTGGTTACAGTAACAGACAACACTGGATGTACATCAACAACATCAGTTACGATTACGGAACCAGCCCAGCTTACCGCTTCCATTACAACTCAAAACAATGTGTTGTGTCATGGTGGAAATACTGGTAATGCAACCGTTACAGCAAATGGAGGAACAACTGCCTATGCCTATAACTGGAACACTACACCCGTTCAAACAACTGCAGCGGCAACATCTTTAACTGTAGGGACTTATAATGTAACTATTACAGACGCAAATAATTGTACCGCAACAACAACTGTAACCATTACAGAACCTGCTACTTTTAATGCTGTCATCTCTGCCACAACAAGTGTTTCCGCGTGCAATGGAAATAATGGCAGTGCAACAGTTACAATAACAGGAGGAACAGGAGCAGCTACCTATTCTTGGAATACTGTTCCGGTGCAAACAACTCAAACAGCTTCAAATCTACCTGTTGGAAGTTATGCAGTAACTTGTACAGATGCCAATGGATGTACTGCGACTACCACGGTAATGATTACCCAACCAGGAATGATGAGTCTTACAACCTCTGCCAACGTTACAATTTGTGCAGGGCAATCTGCCTCAATCCAAGTTACTGTAGCTGGTGGGGCTGCCCCATATTCCTATGTATGGGCTCCAGGTGGGGCTACCAACAGTTCTCTAAATGTAAGCCCTAATGCAACAACCAATTATATCGTTACCGTTACTGATGCCGCAGGCTGTGTTATCGTGGCTCCTGCCATAACTGTAATTGTAAGCAATGCACCTGCTGTTTCATTTACTCCAAGTGTTCGAAGAGGATGCACGCCACTGTCAGTTGATTTTATTGATAATTCAACTGTTGCGGGTGGTGATTCTATTGTTCTATGGTCTTGGGCTTTTGGCGATGGAAACACTTCTTTGAATCAAAACCCTACCGATGTTTATAAGCATGGCGGAAGCTTTACGGTTACCTTGACCTGCATCTCTTCATCCGGTTGCAGCGCCAGCTTGGTGGCTACCGATTTGATTACAACCTATACCACTCCGTTTGCGAACTTCATTGCTGATCCATATGAAACCACTTTATTGAATCCAGAAATAAGTTTCAACAATTTATCATTGTATGAAACATTTTCATCTTGGAATTTCGGGGATGGATTGGGCAGTTATTCCAATGAACAGAATCCCTTCTATAAATATACCAATACCGGTGTATATAAGGTAACTTTGACGGTGGCCAACGATTTCGGATGCAGGGATTCGATGACCAAGATAATTATCATTGATGATGATTTCGAGTTTTTCATTCCTTCTTCGTTTACTCCCAATGGAAACAAATTGAACGATGTGTTCACTGGAACAGGCACCAATGTGAGCGAGTTTTATCTCTATATTTTCAACCGATGGGGTGAAACGATATACTCTACAAGTGACATCGTTTCAGGCTGGAATGGAAGACTGGACAACACAACCGATGCTCCACAAGGAGTGTATGGCTATTATATAAAGGTATATGATTTCACTGGCACCAGCCATGAATATCGTGGAAAGGTGGCCCTCATAAGGTAGCAAGCCCCAGGATTTCAACGATAAAATTAAGGGAATTTGGGATTTGTTTCTGATTTCAAATAATTTTATTAATATTGCACCCTCAAAAATAATCAAGTAGTAACAATTAATAATTAAAAACATGGATTTAGTACAGTATGTAAATGACACTTTGACCGAAAAGAAAGAATACCCAAATTTCAAAGCGGGTGATACCGTGACGGTTTCATATAAAATTAAAGAGGGTGTGAAAGAAAGGATTCAGCTATTTCAAGGAGTAGTGCTGCAGAGAAAAGGTACTGGTGTAACGAAAACCTTTACAGTAAGAAAAATCTCCAATGGCGTAGGTGTAGAAAGAATCTTCCCTTTGTTGTCGCCACAGATAGCTGCAATAGAACTCAACAAGATTGGTGTGGTTCGTAGAGCCAAGATCTTCTATCTGCGCGAAAGAAGCGGAAAGAACGCAAGAATCAAAGAAAAGAAAATGTAATTTCCCTCACGGGAGTTCAGGCAATAAAAAAGCCGCACTATATAAATGGTGCGGCTTTTTTTATTCCTTCAGTCTTGATTTATCATCAAGAAAAGAATCCATTGCTTGAAAGGTTATTCCGGAATGGTGGTAGGGGTAGGAACCGTAACTGGCGACAGCCCTGACGCATTCACTCCATAAGACCAACCTGTAAGTTTGCCGCTCTGACCAGGGCAATCTACCTCGGTAACATGGCAAGTGAAGGTATTTATATTGATGATTCCGCCTGGAGAATTGGCTGGGATGCGGATAGAAATCTGATTGCTGTTATTTACAATCGGAATAATATCTTTCATGGTGGTAGAAACCAACAGTGTTGAGGCGGTATGCTTCAAAGCGTTAAAGGCATAAAACAATTTATTTATGATACCTGTTTTAGAGGTTAATTTTGCATTTTCTGCCTGTGGAGGAACCCCTACACTCGCAGTACTTGGCTCGGTAGAGGTGAAGCCAATAAGTTCTACCAATGTTTTATTGCCTGCCGCCACTTCATCTACAAAATTCGCCATCAGTCTCAATGCCGCAATCACCAGGTCTATCTCGTCTAACAGGGCATTTTTATTGACATCCGTCCTGTCCAAAACATAAGTGGTGTTGGCCGCATCCAGATTAGTGAAATACGTGGCCAATTGCGCGGGTGTCTTGGGCGAACCGGGGTAGGAGGCTACATTCAATGCCAGCCTAAGCCCAAGTATCTTGATGTAGTTTGCCAAGGTATGGGCCTCGTCTAAGGCGGTCAACTTGGTGAAGATTTCTCTATCTACTTTATAAATTACTATTGCCATTATCTTGTTTTGATTAATTAGGCAGCAAAAATACACAATCCAAATGGATAAGTACCAAATAAAACTCAAATAAAATTATTTTATTTGAAAAACCAATCCAATGAAATCATGGTTTTGTTATACAGGCCGCCACGTTCAATGAAATATGCCTCCAATAAATAAAATTATTTTTTCATGAATAACTTGACCATTTTTTAGAAAAATATCTCCAAGAAAATATTTTTAGACGTTTTCAGGCAAATTTTTCATTGATATTTTGAGAGGGAAGACTACAAAACGGGTCTTGATAATGATAAATGATTCCTTGATAATGGATATTCATGACCTATCAAGCATTAAATCTCGCAACTCCTTGAAGTTTTGGGCAAACTCCTTGAAGTTTCGGGCAAACTCCTTGAAGTTTCGGGCAAACTCCTTGAAGTTTCGGGCAAACTCCTTGAAGTTTTGGGCAAACTCCTTGAAGTTTCGGGCAAACTCCTTGAAGTTTCGGGTAAACTCCTTGAAGTTTCGGGCAAACTCCTTGAAGTTTCGGGTAAACTCCTTGAAGTTTCGGATAAACTCCTTGAAGTTTCGGGCAAACTCCTTGAAGTTTCGTTAAAACTTCACTCGTTTGCTCTTTTGTAGCACTCGGCGGCCAAAAAACTCCTTGCTGTTATTATATATAGGCGGGGTTTTTTGTGGAAATAGGATGGGGAAGGGAAAAAATTACCGATTCAGATTCTTCAATAGGGCGGGAATCGAAATGTCTTCATCCAATTGTTTCCAATGAATTCCATAACCCGATGGCGAAACCTTGAAATCCATCTTTTCGGCCTCGCTGGCAGCATGTAGTTTCTTGGAAACATCCTTCAATTGGAACCTGTATTCTTGAGTTCCTATTACCAATACCAATTCCTCCTTGGAAACGGAGATATTTTTAATGTCATAAATCTATTCCATCATTATTTATTGAAATAATTGCCCCATTCCTTTACTATCAAGTCAAAATGTTCAAAGATGATCTTCCTTATAGCACTATTTCTTTTTCGGTTTATAGCCTATCGGCGTCCTTTCCGACTTGGGGCTCAACAGAAAATTCAATGCCTCATAGATATCCTTGAACTTATGATTCATCTCTATTTCGAGTTCCTCAATCCTTGCTTTCAATTCTTTCGAATCGGTAAGATGCTGCCTCAACAATGCGAAAGCCCGCATGATGGAAATGTTTACCGCAATGGCTTTCTTGCTTTTCAAGACGGATGATAACATGGCCACACCTTGTTCGGTAAATGCAAAAGGTAAGGCAGGAGAAAACTTAACTGTCCGGGGTAGGTTATCACAATTTGTGATAACCTCTATCCATTCTTCTTTTGTAAGTATGAACATAAAGTCATCGGGAAACCTTTCCAAGTTTCTTTTTACCGACTGTTTTAATATTCTGTTTTCTACTTCATAGAGTTCGGCAAGGCTGAAATCGAGCATCACTTTGTGCCCTCTGATAATGAAGATTTTGCTTTGAATGATTTGTAGTTCCATTCGGCAAAGTTAACTTAATAGGAGAAGAGCAAGCACCTTGCTGTTATTATATAGAGGAAAGCTTTTTAGGGGTATCACTATTTGTGATACCTTCATCATCCCCATCACCATAATAGCCACGCTTTCGGCGAGCCATGATGGTAATGGGATTAGGAATGGTAATGTTCTATTTCAAATACCTATCGAGCCAATCGAAAAATACTCGCTGCCAGAGCACGGAATTCTGCGGTTTCAGCACCCAATGGTTCTCATCGGGGAAACAAAGAAACCGGCTCGGAATGTTCTTCAACTGTGCTGCCGTAAAGGCTTCCATGCCCTGCTCTACCGGCACGCGGAAATCCTTTTCGTTATGAACGATCAGTATCGGAGTGTCCCAATATTTCACGAAGTTATGTGGCGAGAAGCGGGTATAGCTCTCGGGCATGGGAGTCTTCCAATAGGGGCCTCCAAGATCGTAATCGGGAAACCAAATCTCTTCCGTCATGCCATACATGCTGGGCAAATCGAAGACGCCATCGTGCGCTATGAACGACTTGAAACGCTTGTTGTGATGGCCCATAAGCCAATAGACGGAATAACCGCCAAAGCTGGCCCCTACAGCACCCAACTTGTCCTTGTTCACATACGTTTCCTTCGATACATCATCGATGGCGCTAAGCAAATCATTCATTGCCTGTCCGCCCCAATCGCCTGATATCTCGGCATTCCACTGTTCGCCAAAAGAAGGTAGCCCCCGGCGGTTAGGAGCTACCACTATGTATCCGTTTGCTGCCATCAGTTGGAAATTCCAACGGTAGGAAAAGAACTGACTCACGGTGCTTTGCGGCCCACCTTGGCAATAGAGCAGGGCAGGATATTTCTTCGTGGCATCAAAGTCGGGCGGATAGATGACCCATGTCAAAATGTCTTTGCCATCGGTGGCTTTCACCATGCGTTTCTCCACTTTTCCCATCTTGAGGATATTCAGCAAATCCTTGTTGGTGGTAGTTATCTGGGTACCTATGCCGGTCTTGAGATTGATGTTGAACAGTTCGGTAGGCATGCTGATGTTCATCATGGCGGTAACCATCACGGTTTCCTTACCATTGTAGGCAAGCGAGAAGGTGGTATGGTCGGCTACATCATGGGTAATCTGTCGGATGGGAGTCTTGGCTTTAGGGTCAAGATCATAAGAATACACCTGGTCAGTGGCGTTGAGGCCGGAGATGAAGTAAATCATCTTTCCATCAGGGCTCCATTCCGCTTTTTCCACGCTATAGTCGAAGCCAACAGTAAGTTCTTTCTTCTCTTTTGTAATGAAATCATAAACGAAAATACGGTTTCTGTCGGCCTCATAGGCAGGAGTCTTCATGCTTAGCCATAGGAGCTTGTTTCCATCGCTGGAGAACTTCGGATTGACATCATATCCCATCATTCCTTGGCTAATGTTTTCCTCCACACCACGGATAATGTCGAACACATAAATGTCGGAATTGGTGCTCACGGCATAGTCCTTTCCGATGAGTTTCTTGCAGGTATAAGCTATCCTTCTTCCCTCGGCATCAAAAGCAATCTGCTCATCATCACCATGCGGTTTCAGAGGGCTATCATACTTTTGACCTTTCATGATGTCGAAGGGGCTGCCGTCTAGCAGCTTTCCATCTTTGGCCAAGGCCACAAACACGTGGCTATAGGTACCGTCAGCCCAAGTATCCCAATGGCGATACATCAAGTTATCAATGATCCGTCCGGTAGCTTTAGGCAGGTCTGGATAAATATCCTGTGTCGTCTTGTCTTCTTGCACATCGCTCGTAAACCAGAACATGTTTCCATGTGCAGTCATGTTGTAGTTGCTAATATCGCCCTTGTAATTGCTCACTTGCATCTTGTTGCTGCCATCAGCATCCATGCTCCAAATCTGGTCGTTGCCCGACTTGTTGCAGAGGTAATAAATCTTCTTCCCATCGCCACTCCACTTCGGCGAAGTCTCGTTTATCGAGTCGCCAGCAAGCAATGTCTTGTTGGTTCCATCAATATTTATCCGGTAAATGTCGGTGTTGCCTTTGTTCTTGTCCAAGTTATAGGTGCGGATGGTATATAGCACCACTTTACCGTCAGGCGACAAGGATGGTTCGCCCACCCTACCGAATTTCCAGAGGGTTTCCGGCTTAAGATATTGACCCATCGAAGGGATAGAGATGATCAGTGAAAAGATAAAAGTGTAAATGAGTTTGGATGCATTATTTTTCATATTATTTCTTTTTATTTGAGAGCCAAAATTATAAATCAGATGGAAAATATTAGGATTTGGCATTAATAATACATAATTTTGACGCCTTAGAAAATTACGAATCACTTAAGCACATAATGAAACCAGGAAGAATAATCAACAATTTTTTGTTGGTGCTTGTAGCATGCTTGTGTGTTTATGTTTACCTGGTATTGTTTCCTCAAGTGCTTTTCAAGGAGAAGGTTTCGTATCGAAATTTCAATATTTATTCCAATGAACGAATTGACAATAAAATCTTTGAGATCATTGATAATGCCATCGTAGAATTAAGGAAGTCTGAATTATATGACTCCACCAAAAAGCAGAAGATATTCTTTATCCATGATTCGTTTTATAACAGGCTTACCGGCGATTATAATCGTGAACTATTGGGATATCATGAGTTTTTCATCAATAACACCATGATTGTTCCTAAGGTGGATGTTAAGGAGAATACATTAATCGGTATCGATGGAAGATTGCACGTCTTGGCAGCAACCATTGTTCATGAAACCATCCATTCGTTCCAAGAAAACCGTTATGGTTTCTTTAAAGTATTAAGAACTCCAGAATGGAAACTGGAAGGATACGCTTTCTATATTGCCAGATCATCGAAGGTGATGAACAATGGCCATTTAAGTGTAGAATATGCTCGCCAGTGCCTGAATGATGTGTCAAAATATCAAACCCGAAAGGGATATTGGCTATATGGTTTCATGACGGGATATTTATTGACGGAGAAAGGAATAACTTTGGATGAGTTGATGAATGACTCTATAAAATATCAAGCTACGCTCGACGAATTGATTAAGTGGTATTGGCAAAACAGGGGAATGTACCAACTGTTTGCTTCCATCTAGTTGCTGATCATCAGTTTTTTGTTCTGGATATTTATGCTTTTGCGTGAATTATCCGCCAAATGCCTCACATACCAATCCTCTTAAGGCGATTGCCCTTTTTAAGGATTTTAATGTTTTTTGGTGCCTTGAAATCAACCATTATCATTCCTAAAAAGCAAAAATATAACCGATTATCAAGCTATCAAAAATCGAAGTGTAAATTTCTCTTTATATTTGCATCAATTAAAATTTATTATTTTTATGAAATATCAAGATTATAACACCCACAGAAGGTTCGTGCCCATGTATCATTATGTTTTAACGCTGATAGTCGTTACTATTTTCATCGGGTCTTTGGTAAATCTCTATTCATCTCTTGGCGACCACGAGCGGGTATATTCTGCTTCGCTGATTACTGCCATGAGCATTGCCATGTCCATTATTTTTTGGTACATGCGTGCATTCCCTGCAAAAGTTCAGGATAGGGCCATCAGGGCGGAGGAAAACCTTAGGCATTATGTGTTGACCGGCAAACTCCTGGATCCACGGTTGAAGATGAGCCAGATAATCGCCCTGCGTTTTGCTCCTGATGAAGAGTATCTGGAGCTGGAAAAACGTGCCGTAGATGAAGGCCTGACCAACGATGAAATCAAGAAAGCGATTAAAAACTGGAAAGCCGACCATCATAGGCAATAAGCGAAATGGATATCATTTCTAATCGATTGATAGAGGATGCGGTGAATGAATTTGGCCGTCTTCCAGGTATTGGAAAGAAAACTGCACTGCGGTTTGTTTTGTATTTATTAAAGCAAAAACCGGAGGATGTAGAAGGATTCAGCAATGCATTTATCCGATTGAGAAATAACATCAAATATTGCGAGAACTGTAATAATATTACCGATAACGAGCTTTGCGAAATTTGTACCAGCTCGAAACGAGACCACTCATTGGTATGTGTGGTCGAGGATATTCGCGATGTATTTGCCATAGAAAATACAAATCAATATGCAGGTGTATATCACGTGCTCGGTGGCATCATCAACCCGATGGAAGGAATAGGACCTAAGGACATTAAGGTGGATTCTCTTATAGAACGGGTTGAAAATGGGGATATCAAGGAAGTGATCATGGCCCTTAGTGCTACCATGGAAGGTGATACCACCGTATTTTATATTTTTAAACGGTTGAAGGATTTTGACATTAAGTTTACCACCATATCTCGAGGGGTATCTGTTGGCGATGATTTGGAATATGCCGATGAAGTGACTTTAGGCCGCTCCATTCTGCATCGTATTCCTTATGAAAATTCGTTAGTTAAATAGGGGCTCGTGCAATCAGCGAAAATAAATATCGCTTGAATCCGGTTATATTAATCAAGATGGATTTAAGTATCGTCATAGTAAATTATAACGTCAAGTATTTCTTGGAACAGGCCTTGATGTCAGTTCTGAAGGCTTCTGCATCCATCAAAGCTGAGATTTATGTTGTAGATAATAACTCGGTTGACGGTTCGGTGGAGATGGTAAGACAAAAATTTCCAACGATAAAAGTCATTGAAAATAAGGACAACAAAGGGTTTTCGAAAGCCAACAATCAAGCCATAATACTTGCTACCGGTCGATATGTTTTGCTCTTGAATCCTGACACAATAGTAGAAGAGGATACTTTCGAAAAGGTGATATCATTTATGGATTCACATCCTGATGCAGGCGGCCTAGGAGTGAAAATGATTGATGGCAAAGGTAATTTCCTGCCGGAGTCGAAGAGAGGGTTGCCAACTCCTTCTGCTGCTTTTTATAAGATCTTCGGACTTGCTGCTATCTTCCCTAATTCGACTCTTTTCGGGAAGTATCATTTGGGATATTTGGATAAGGATAAAATTCATGAAGTGGAGGTTTTGTCGGGTGCATTCATGATGGTACGTAAGGATGCATTTGACAAGATGGGATTGCTGGATGAGGATTTTTTCATGTATGGCGAGGACATCGATCTTTCCTATCGAATCATCAAGGCGGGATATAAGAATTATTACTTCCCTGAAACCAGAATCATTCATTATAAAGGAGAAAGCACCAAGAAAAGCAGTGTGAATTATGTGTTTGTCTTTTATAATGCCATGATTATTTTTGCCAAGAAGCATTTCTCGCAAAAGAACGCCAAACTCTTTACCACACTCATCAATCTGGCCATTTATCTAAGGGCATCGATAGCCATTTTCGTTCGGTTTATAAAGATGATATTCCTTCCTGCCATCGATTTTGGACTGATGTATGGCGGCATGTTCATACTCAAGAATTATTGGCAAAACAATGTGAAGGAAACGGCAGGCACCCATTACCCCCACGAGTTCATGATTTATGTGGTGCCGGTATATATTCTCATTTGGTTGAGTTCCATATATTTCAGTGGCGGGTACGACAAGCCGATTCGATTGTCCAAGATTATCCGGGGCATATTTTCGGGTACCGTTTTCATTTTGGTCATCTATGCATTGTTGCCGGAAAGCTATCGGTTCAGCAGGGCGCTGATATTGCTTGGAACCTTTTGGGCAAGCGTATCCATTGTCAGCGTTCGGCTGTTCATCAATCTTTTCAGAAAGAACAGTTTCATCCTCGATTCCAACGAAAAGAAACGGGTGATGATAGTGGGAGAAAGGGAGGAAGGCAAACGGGTGTTGAGCCTGCTGAATATCGGCGACACGCAAACAAACTTCATCGGGTTTGTGAAACCTGACAGGAAATCGGGCGATTATCAGGACGATGCCAAGAACTACATCGGCACCATCGACCAGCTGGATGAACTGGTGATGATTTACTCGATAAGGGAAATCATCTTTTGCGCAAAAGACATTCCCGTTCAGCAAATCATCAACAAGATGTCGCAGATAAACAGGGCAGAACTGGAATACAAGATAGCTCCACCCGAAAGCCTCTACATCATCGGCAGCAATTCGGTGAACAATCCAGGGGACTTGTATGTCATCGACATCAACGCCATCACCAAACCAGTTAACAGAAGGAATAAAAAACTCTTCGACATACTGGCTTCATTCATTGCCTTGGCGTTGTTTCCGGTCATGGTGTTCCTCGTCAAGAATCCGATAGGCTTGCTGCGAAACATCCTTCTGGTGTTGGTAGGCAAGCGCAGTTGGGTGGGATATATTCCTGAAACCAACAAGAACAGCACTGCCACCAACGGCGACAAATTGCCCAAGATAAAACCTGGCATCATTTCGCCGGTAGATGCCCTGAAGAACTTCAATCAGGATGCGATGACCATCGAAAAGCTGAATGTCCTTTATGCCAAAGATTACCAAGTGAACAATGATTTGAATATTATCCTCAAAGGATTCCGCCAGTTGGGTAGAAACAGTTGACAGCACAACAATAATTTAAACTAAATAATATTGCACATGAAAAACACCCTTTTCTTCCTCACCATTTTGATGACCATCGTGGTCGCATCGTGCACCAAGCCCGGTTTGGGCGGACAAAACACCATCATTGCCACGCCACAGCATCATGGCAAAGACATTCCCGGATGCGTGGTCTATGTCAAGTTTGGCGCTTCCGAGTTGCCTGGCACTTCGCCATCCGATTTCGACGTCAACTTTTCGGTGCCATTCACTAAGGTGCCCATTACCATATCGGGCTTGATGAAAGGCAATTACTATCTTTATGCCGTAGGCTACGACACCACCATCAGCCAAACCGTTACCGGTGGAATGCCTGTTTCCATCAGCGAGAGCGCAGGGGAGACCCAGATGTATTTGCCCGTGACGGAGAACTGATGGACCTTTTCTTTTGATGACCATCTTGCCTCTATGAGTGCACCGAAACGGATGCAATTATAGAAGCAGTATATAAAAACAAAAAGCATCCTTATTAGGGATGCTTTTTGTTTAATAACATTATACAATTATCGAACTTTTATGATTGGTTGTGTATCGCCTTTATTGTTAATGATTACTTCTAAATAATAGAGTCCTATTGAAAGTGATTGTAAATTCATTTTATCAAGATGCTTACCTGATGTTTGATTCTCATTAATCTTATAAACCTCTTTACCCATGTTATCAAGAATAATAAAGTTTACTGGTGCATCTTGTTTTAATTCATATTCAATATTTAATAAATCATTGCTTACTGGATTTGGATATACTTTAAAACTAATAACATTTGGATTTATTTCTGTAATGAAACTTCCACTAGCAGTGCAATGTAAGGCTGGAATAGTAGAACCATAAGTTAAGGTACCACAAGGTAACCAAAAATCAGATGCACTTTTAATTACTACATTTCTCCCTCCATTTTGATCATCAGTTACTATTTGTCTCCTCAGATTTGGTGGAATAGGTCCATATCCACCTGTATAATACATTACCTGATTTTTTTGGTTTACATGTTTCAATACATTCCCATGACCAAATTCATGTATTGAAGTACCAAGAAAATCTAATTTCAATGGCTTAATACTATCAGTTAACAGAGTATCACACTGCCATTTAAAACCATTCAATTGAGGAATTATTGATGGATCATTTAAAAATGCAATTTTTATGCTAAAGAAAAATGGAATAGTATCTGTAGCAGTGACACAATATTGAATATTTGGTTGTGTTTCAGCTAAAGTATAAGGGTTACCAGGAAACATAGGAACTGTAAATATTGTTGAAAGATATGGATAATTATTAAAATTTGTACCCACTACATTTGCACCAATGCTATCATAAGGTATTGATGTAGAGCATCTCCAGTCTTTTTTTGCATATAAAATACAAGGTACGAACATAGTATCTATATTAAGAATAGCTGTAGAATCAAAATGAAATACATAACCACCCAAGTTATCTTGGTTAGCAATATCACATCTTAGTTTTCTATATGGTGGACTCCATGATGCAATGTTAGCAATTGTATTTATTATGGCATACGGAAAAGTAACAATACTATCAGGAATATTGTTGCTATATGCTTTTTGTCCAGAATTAGTTTGAACATAAAATATTCCACTTCCAGGGCAAGGATGGGTCCATTGCGTTGTATCTAATACTTGTGGAAAGGAGTCAATGATTGATGGAACATTGAATGTTATTTTTGTATTTGTCCAATTTGAATCAGGAATATCAAAATGATTAAGAGGTATATAAGTTGCCCCACCATCATCAGCATTTTTAAAGTATACAGTTCCACTCCCTTTTACATTTCCAAAATTATTGCCATAAATTGTCATTTTTGCTGTATTGAAAGGAATATTTTTAAAATAACTTCCTGGATAAACAACATTCGTAAAGCTATCAATATAAGGTATATTGACACAATATAGCCCTCCAATACCTGATGTATAATGATCAAAGTAAGCAGTATCAAGATTAGGGTAATCATCAGCATTATGGGTATAAAATGAAACGCCAACAGGTGCTCAATTCCATAAAATATCTACAGGCTGACTACAATCTTGTACTTCAATTTTAAAATGCAAAATAGTATCTGGAATATTTAAAACTCGTGTTCTATTCCATGATGATAATGCAAGATTAATACCAAAAGGAACAATAATCATACTATCATTAAAATCCGATTTATATAAATTGGGATCATAATATGTAGTATCATTATATCTATGTCCTTTTGTTACAGTTACATGATGCCTACTAACAATACTATCACCAAATGCTGCATTGCTATATTTAAATGCAAAAGAACTATTGTGATCAAAAAAAGTTAAAGTATCTATACAAATAGCCATTAGATCAAATTCAAAATAAAACGGACCAACCCCTGTTTGGTGAGCATTATTAAATTCAAAAGTGATAGTTTCACTACTAATATGCTTTGATCGTTTTATCGAATTTGTTGAATCATGATTGATATAATATCCTTGTTGCTTTACTTTCATTTGGACTTTTTTTTTCCAATACAGGCACTTCAAATATTGCAGGTTTAAGATTAAATTTTTCATCAAAAAAGTTTAATACATCTTCCCTTGAATAAGTTTGATAATTTATTGACCAAGTAAACCATCTATCAATAGCATTACTAAATGGTTCACAATAATCAGGTTGTTTTATTTCATTTCCGAAGAAAAATACTCCGTTCTTTGGTACAATAACTCTGTTTTGATCTGGCGTGGTAAAAGAGCCTAAAGAAGAATTAGAATAAGAACCCCAACGCATTAGGATTTCATACCTCCTTGTTGAATCAGTTTTACCTTTAAATACGGCAGTTGGTTTTATTAAATATAATAAAAAAACTGTACCCATATCATAATCTTTGTCCGGTTGATATAATATTCTTTTAGTATCAACTATTTCTCCTTCAATGACCAGATTGCTTGTCTCAATGGTGGTTTTGATGGATTTTTCGTCAAGTGGAACTTGAGCACGGATAGCTATTGGGCTGAAGAGAGCTATCATTATTACTGTTAAAATCATTATTATTTTTTTCATTTTAATTATTTTTTATGTTTTTAATTGAGAATTAATTGAGTTCATATTAGGGTGTAATATTAGTAATAAAATTAGAAATCAGCATTAGGGGGCTCTCGAATTTCCACTATCTTTATACATATTTTATGCCAGTTTGTTATAAATCCATTTGCCTAATAATTGCTATCAGATCCATTTTGTCTCTAATAAGAAAAAAGAGCGGCACAGAATTATGCCGCTCTTTTCTAAAATCAAAATAAACTAACTAATCAAATATTATTTATAAATTTTAACATTTTGTGAATAAACTGTGATTTCACTTGTTAAAATGTTTAATAAAAAATTGACAATAGTACTTTGGCTTTCAATGGTGTAATTTGAACCGGCATTGGCAGCAGCAGCCATTTTACCACCATCGACAGCATCAGCATTTAATGGTACAAGACCCCATAAGATGTACCAAGCATTTTTGGAAGCAATTGGAGTACTTTTGTTTTGCGCTCCTGTTCCAACCGTATGATTCAATGTCATACAAGAAGTAAAACAAAAGCACGCAATCAAGATTAAAGCTACTTGAAAGAATTTTTTTGATGTTTTTTTTAAATTTTTCATTTATTTAATTATTTTATTTTGCCTACTCTGATCAAGGATTTTCGGCTTCCTCCTATATTTTAATTGTTATTCGTTCCATATAAAAAAAGCTGGGTGAGACATTTTGAGTTATTCTGTACAGAGGTACTAGTATACCTATAACCGAAATAACCAAAAGCTCACGCATTGCATGAGCGTCTTGTATTATCCTCGGTTATTTAAAATTACTAGTTTTCTGTACAGAGAATCAACTTAACGCAATATTTTATATGTCCTTTTTTACATAATCTTAATTATTTTAACGCCGCCAAATTATAAACAAATTTTAACATCTCCAAAACTAATCCAAAAAACCCTCCCACATCCCCCTTTTCCACCCCTCTTAGCTTGAAATCCTCCAAACTACCCACCTCCGAAGCGAAATCGTAGAGCATAAAATCGAAACCAAGTCGCATCGAAGCCTCATCAAATCGAATCTAACCATCCTTAAACCTCATCGAAGCACCATCAAATGCCTTCTTTTCAAAAACCATATCTTATCGAACCACCTTCAAGTCTTATCCAAGCATCTTCAAGTCAATTCTAAGAACAATCACATGGCATCGAACGACCTTTAAATCAAATCTAAGAACAATCAAATCGCATCGAACAACATTTAAAACAGGTCATTTTGAACTTTTTGAGACTATTTCCACCCCCATTTTCACTCTTTTAACCATCAGATTCAACATTTTTATTTCCACAAACACCCATTTCACTTTTGAAAAAAGCCAGTGTTAATTTAAGCAAAATAATTCCATCTTTTTACCCACATTTTTCAAATCGATATAAAATTATTATCCGTTTTAGTCATAAAAATGTTGGAGTTGATATTTTTTCGTTTCTTTGCAATGTTCAAAAAAAAATAAAAAAATAAAAATATGGGATTTTCAAACATTTTTCAACAGAAAAAAAAGGAATATGATGACCTCAAAAAGTTCCTTCTCGACAACCATCTGGTTATCGATGCAGGCTACAAACCAATGAAGGACTTCCGAACTCAATTCCTCCTAAAACACACCTATTTTTCCGAAAATTACGACATTGCAATCACCGACACAAAGCCTTTCACCGCTCAAAAAACCTCCGACAAGCACGATATGGCAAACATCTTTGGCCCCCTTGCCGAAACAGGTTATGCCTTTGCAAATGTTACCTCCGATGTAACTTTAAAAGGTCAAATGAACTGGACTAAATCATCCATTTTCAACGCCACTGATGAAAATGCCTCTTCCATCTGTCAGAATATCTACAATGATCTCAAAGCTCTACTCCCAAATTTGCTTCTCGAAAATGATTACCTAGTTACACTTCTTGTTTTGAATGCCGATTTGGTTTTTAAAACCGATTACGACACCAGTTCATCTACTGCCAGTAACTCTATTATCGCCAAAAGTGTTTGTCTTCATAACATTTCAGAAACTGCCATCCCTAAAATAGAAGAAATTCTTGTCAACATGGACAAAGTGATCTCTCACATGCCCCAAGATTTCCAAGACCAGTTTAAACTTTTATATACGGTCGATACTTCCACCGGTGTTAGCCACGATCACCTCTTGGGTAAGGTTTTTGATTCCGTCACCAATCTTGGAATTGATGGTGCCCAAATTAAAATTGTCGAGCATCCCGAACATCTCACACACACCAATCTCCTTTTCGATTATGAATTGACAAGTTTTCCAAGTGGCACATGGCAGTTCGAAGTCTCCAAAGTCGGTTACCATACTATAACTATTACCCTAACTGTAGGCAAAGGTAAAACCGTCCACCACGATTTTATGCTCGTCCCAGTCTAAGAAATCATAACCTGCCATAAAAGCGAAAGCCCTCGAATAGCAAGTATTCGAGGGCTTTCTTCATTCAATTAAGATAGGATATTGCTTCGCTATGGGTGAGCTATCATAAGAACATCATCAAGAAAAACAGTTTAGAAATCTATCTTCACCTCGAAGCGGATACCATATTTCGACACGTTCAGGTTGTTGAGGTAGTTCAGGCGTTCGAGAAAATCCACCCGCAGCACTTTCAGTATGTTCCCGATGCCGAAACCGATTTCCATATACGGTTCCTTGGTCAAGGTATAAGTGATGGGCTGTCCGTTTCCTGCCACGGGAAATACGGGCAGTTCGGGCCTATAGGCAGGATTGTTTTGCGTGCTAAGACTTCCCTGCATGGCTTTGAACATGAATATTTCGCGCAGCTTGAGTTGCTTGAGCAAGGGGACTCTGTTCAGCAGGAATCCGTCGAAATAATGATCGATGCTGATGGCTGCCACTCGGTCGTTCATGAACTCCATGAAGTTCATGAGATTATAGGAAGTAGGCTGATAGGAATAGGTCTGGTTGGCCCTTGGCAAGATGAGCAGCGGGTATGGCAACTGCCCGAAAAGCTGTCCGCCTTCGAGCAGCACATCGGTATATCCCACCGGAGCAAAGCTGAACCGCTTGCTGATGCTGGCATAAATCTTTTGATAGTCGTAGCCCTGATGGGTGAGGTTCTTGAGACCGGCAGTAAACTCTACCCTAAACACCGGCAACAAACTAACGATGGGAAACCGAAATACCTTGCCCTGATAAAAGCGTTCCTTGGGAGCATAACGCAAGTTTAGCGAAGCGCTGGTATTATGAATATCCTTGATGGAGGTTGTTAGGTTCTTGTTGGCATCATAAGTGGCGAAATACAAGCTGCCGGCAGGGGCATAGGTGGTATTCTTCAAGGTGAGATTAAAGGAGAAATGATTCTTGAACTCGTTCAAAAACTCAAAGAAATAAGAGTTTACATAAAACCATTTGTCGTTGGCACCACGCTTGAAGTTCAGCAATACATCGTTTTCATTGTCGCGTTTCAAGCCCTGCCCAGGAATCTTCAAATCCTTGTCCACTTCGAACTTGAAGGTCTTGACAGGGAACTGGTAGATGTTCTTTTTGGTCAAGGAATACGTGAGCGAGGCGACATATTTATATTTCATGTCTCTGAAACCATAAGCAGCAAAGCCGTCAAGGAAAATCTTGTTCGACAAGTCCGGCGTAGTCCTTCCACCGAACTTCACGCGGTTACCTTCCACCGGATTATAACTGTAGAAAGTATTCACCGACCCAATTTCGAACAGACCCAAGTTGGGATATCCCGAAGTGAGCCATTCTATCAAGGCCATATCCCGCCGATAGACACCCACCTTCGACACGCTGTCCATCATGGCATAGATTCCATTCTCGGTATTCGTCAAGCGGTGATGACGGCTGTGTGTCCAGAACTCTTCGGGCTTGTCATTGGCATCTTCCTTGGTGGAATAGGCTTCTCCTTCATAAAATTCATTTGGCCTTGCCGAATTGAAGAGATTGTTTTTATAGGAAATGGACTTCTCGCCATACAGTTCGAGATTATCCTTCCCCACACCGAAATCGGCATTGATGTAATCTTCCGTCAAGGCCCATCCCTTGGTATTGTTTTTCTCGTAGGATTGAATGATCCGCAAGCCCGAAACCCAGTTAAGGTTGATATCCTTGTTCACCGTCATGTCTATTTTCTTGACGGCATACAAACTGTCTTTGGTAATGAAAAGATATCCCTGAAACAACATGTCGCCCTTGTTTCTCGGGAAGAAAGAAAGCTTGATGCAGCTGTCCTTTCCTATCAACAAGGTATCCATGATGTAAAACCGATACATCGTAGGAGCAAGCGATGAAATAGGACTCACAAACAGGTTGGTGAACAGGGAAATATTCTCATCATAGATATTGATGTTCTGATAAATGTAATTCAGGTAATACGTCAAGCCCTCATTATCTATGAATCCTGCATAATTGATTCGCTTGGTTGCCTTCACTACTTCCTTTCGTATCTCGGGAGTCTTGCGGAAATAATAATCCGACAGCTGTTCATTGATATAGATGGGAAGCATTTCCTTGCCAGGTATCTTCACCGTATCCATATTCTTGAAAATGAAATTCACCTTGCGCATAAACTTCCCATTCTTCAGCTTTTCCGACAGGTTGCTCACGCCAAATATAATCTTCGCATACTTTTCGCACTCGTAATAGTCGAACCCTTCGATGATGTTCAGCGATTTATGCTCCACCACCCTTTTTATCAGCTCCACAGCCGGGTTCTCCTTGTTTTTATAATCCACCTTTTTAGCCGTAAACACCATTTCTTTCAGGTCGGTGGAGGCAGGATAAAGCTTGAAGTTCAAAGTCTGGCTCTTGCCCTGCTGAATCGTCAGCGTATCGGGTTTATAACCCAAGTAAGTGACGCTTATCTTGGTCACATGCTGGTCCGTCTGCATCTGGTATTTGCCAATGGAATCAGTAACAGTACCCGTCATCAGCTCATTGAAGATGACATTGGCAAAAGGAAGCGGTTCATTGTTAATGGCATCAACCACTATGCCCTTGATTACAGTTTTATTCTGCGCACTGGCAAAGGAAATGGTAAAAAGCAAAAGAATGAAAACAACAAACTGTTTATTCATTATGTTTCATGAATGGTTTTTGGTTTTGGTGATGCAAATATGGAAAATCATTGGAGATAATTGGAACCACCACCCAATACCTCTACGCCAAAACCGATTATTTCTTCACCTGCTTCCAGGTTTTATAAATAGATGGTGCCGCTTTCTTCTTCTCTTTTGGAGTTTTTCTCAGGGGCTTGCAGGCTTTCAGCGTATCATGGCAATCTTTCGGCAAGGCCTGATAGATTTTTGTCCCTTGGGTCTTCCATTCCAGCATCTTGTCCGACACATCCTTAATTATCTTCGATGGATTCCCCACCACCACCTTGCGTTCCGGAATGATGGTGCCCTCAGATATATAAGTAAGCGCCCCAATGATACAATTATCCCCAATAACTACATGATCCATCACCACTGCATTCACCCCAACGAGCACATTATGACCGATGGTGGAGCCATGTATCACCGCACCATGACCTATATGGGCACCAGCCTTCAGTGTAACCGTCAAACCGGGAAACATGTGAATGGTACAGTTCTCCTGAACATTGCAACCATCCTCAATTACAATCTTGCCCCAATCGCCACGAAGCGCAGCCCCAGGTCCTATATAAACATCCTTGCCGATGACCACATCTCCCGTCACCGTGGCATTAGGATGTATGAAAGCCGACTTATGTATCACCGGCCTTACCCCCTTGAATTCAAATATATTCGCCATCTATAACCTTTCTATAACCGTAGCATAACCTTGTCCCACCCCTATGCACATCGTGCATAAGGCATATCGTTTCTTTTGCTCCTGCAGTTCTCTGGCAGCAGTCAATATCAACCGTGTGCCCGACATGCCCAGCGGATGTCCCAAGGCAATGGCTCCACCGTTCGGATTTATCCTCGCATCATCATCCTGAAGCTTCCATTCGCGAATGCAAGCCAAGCCCTGTGCCGCAAAGGCCTCGTTCAATTCTATCACATCGATATCATTCCAAGTCAAACCCGCCCTTTTCAGCGCCAAATTGGCGGCACCTACCGGGCCAATGCCCATAATGCGAGGCTCAACACCCACTACTGCCGAAGAAACTATCCTTGCTATCGGTTGCAGGTTATGTTTTTTCGCACCATGCTCCGATGCCAGCAACAATGCCGCCGCTCCATCATTAATGCCCGACGAATTGCCAGCCGTAACCGATCCTCCATCCCTGAAAGCCGGTTTCAGCTTCGTCAAAATCTCCATCGTTGTCTCCGGCTTGATGAATTCATCAACAGAAAAAACCAAAGCCGCCTTTTTTCCCTGCGGAATCTCAACAGAAACTATCTCCCGCTGAAACCTCCCTGCCTCATTAGCCTTAGAAGCCTTCATCTGCGACCTATAAGCCAGCAAATCCTGATCTTCCCTGCCTATCTTATACATTTCAGCCACATTTTCCGCCGTTTCGCCCATCGAATCCACCCCATAGAGCTGTTTCATTTTCCCATTAACGAACCGCCAGCCAATGCTGGTATCAAAAATCTCCATCGTTCGCCCAAAAGCCTGAGCGCTCTTCGACAAAACAAACGGAGCACGCGTCATGCTCTCCACACCACCTGCCAGCATCACCTCGCCATTGCCCAAAGCCACCGCTCCCGATGCATTGATTACCGCAGCCATGCCCGATGCACACAGCATGTTCACCGTTTCGCCCGGCACCTTTACCGGAACGCCAGCCAGCAAAAGCCCCATACGAGCCACATTCCGGTTATCCTCCCCAGCCTGGTTCGCACAGCCCATCAGCACCTCATCTATCGCCCCAGCATCGAGCCCAGCGTTCCTCCTTAGCAGCTCCCTTATCACCAAAGCCGCCAAATCATCCGTCCGAACCGTGGCCAAAGCACCACCATGCCTCCCTATCGCCGTTCGGATGCCATCAATTACATACGTTGCATTCATTTTGTCATTATCATTAATGATTATAGCCGCAAAATTAGAAAATCCCCCCGCAATACTCCGCTTAAACGTAAAACCATCATCAAAACAAAAGCCGCCCCAATCATTTAGGGCGGCTTTTTTCTTTTAATGCTTTTGCTGATTTATTGATGATGGCGGAGAAGGGCCATCATTAATGATTCAGCAATCTTAAATCATGATGGAACTGCACATAACGCCACAATTTCCAAGCTCTACGCCATGAAAATACAGGCTTTTGGTGTACAGAGTTTTGCCATCATCAGCAGGAAGATGAGCTATCTTGTAGATATTTCCGGCAGCTATGCCATCAAATCCCCAAGCGATGTCTTTATCCAACAATCCGGCAAGGCCTTTATAAGACAGCACCACAGCCATATTGCCTTTCGGCATGGCAGTGGAATCAGGCGTCAATGGATTCTGAAGATACATTTCAGTCAATCCATGAACCTGTTTTTTAACGTCCATTTTAGGGCCTTCCAACTGTGCGTGGATTTTGCCATAACTGGTAGGTTTGTCAGCAATCAACAAAGTCAATTTATCGGCAGATGATAGCTTGGAGTAAGGAATATCTTCGCAGATGGATCTGATCTTATCGTCCATACTGACGGCAAAATCATCAATGTTTACAATGGTCAAGTGATTCTTAACGGAGTCGTTCGACCAAGAAAGATAGTTAGGTTCCCAATTGGCACCGAATTCTTCGTTCAGCGCCAATGGTTTCGCGTTTGTAATGCCCCAGCGAGTCTGATTCGCTACGACCAGGAAGTAGGGAACGACCACATTGTAGTAGCCGTTTTTTTCGGGAATAGCCCTTGGAATGTCTGGCATGATTTTTTAATTTTAATTGTTTATATTTATTTTAGAAATTGGAAATTTGTAAGATGAAATCAGCCATTCAGCCATCCTTCCGATGACATTAAAACCATATTTCGGCCTTCCGTTTTCAAAAACGGAGCCACCGTTTTTAAAAACGGTAGAGCCATTAGTTAAAATGGCGGCGTCAAAAGTGAAAATGGCAGCACCAAAAGCGAAAATGGCGGCGTGATTATTGAAAATGGTGGCGCCAAAAGCAAAAATGGCGGTGCCACTTTCGAAAGTGGTGGTTCCGTTTTCATTAACGGTGGTTCCGTTTTCATTAACGGTGGAGGCAAAACCACTCTCTACAGCGTGAATTGGAGTATTCAGGGCATCATCAGCAATAATCTTATTACCATTAAGATCATTAATGATGAGATTATTAAAAGAGGTATTTTTATTGATGATTATTGAGATTTCCATAAGCTAAGATTTTCCGCATCAGAACTCGAACGAGTTGCCAATAACTGGAGAAATCCTTTGCTGGGGAATTCCTGGAGCCGTAAGACTGAAATATTTTGATTGTTGTAAATCATCGGCTGCAAATGTAATTAAATTAATAAGAACCTAATTGTCAATCATCAAAGCTATTTAAAAAGCCAGCTCATCATTATTGATAATTACCAAAGATGACTTGATTATAGTATCCCTTCGATCTATAATGAAGGCAAGAAAAGCATCACCAGCAAGCGCAAAAGCTTACTTGATGGGGGCGTAATTAATCTTGTTCGGAAAGTCGGTATTATAGTGCAGCCCGCGGCTTTCTTTCCTTGCCGCTGCCGCACTGATGACCAGATAGGCCACCGTGGCCATGTTTCTAAGCTCTATCAAATTGGCATCGAGCGGCGAATAGAAGTAGAGCGTCTCTATCTTGTCGATAAGTTCCTCTATTATCGTCATGGCCTTGGCAAGTCCGGCGTTATTGCGTGATATTCCTACGTATCCGCTCATCGCTTTTTGAATGATAAGCCTTTCTTTTTCGTAGCTCACCGTCAGTCCGTTGCCTCTGGTGCCATGGGGTTGGTCATAAATATCATCCTTCGGAATCTTTATGGCATCAAGGTTCTTGGCCGAATCCAATACGGCGCGTTTTGCAAACACAAGCGCCTCCAGCAGCGAATTGCTGGCGAGCCTGTTGGCACCATGTACGCCAGTGCAGGCAGTTTCTCCGCAGGCATACAGCCCCTGGATGGTAGTCTGGGCATTCAGGTCGGTCACCACTCCACCACACATGTAATGCGCCGCAGGAACCACGGGAATCATCTGTTTCGTGATGTCTATCCCCAGCGAAAGGCACTGGTTGTATATCGTCGGGAACTCCTCCTTCACCTTTTCGGCATCAAGATGGGTAACGTCGAGGTAAACGCATTCATCGCCGGTAATCTTGAGTTCGGTTTCTATCGCCCTAGCTACAATATCCCTTGGCGCCAAAGAACCCATTTCGTGGTAGCATGGCATAAACTCCTGTCCGTTTTTCAATTTAAGCACTCCCCCGAAACCACGGAGGGCTTCGCTGATAAGAAAGCTGTGGCCATCGGGATGAAACAGGGTGGTAGGATGAAATTGCACGAACTCGAGATTAGCAAGTTTGGCCCCAGCCCTATAGGCCATGGCAATGCCGTCGCCCGTGGCTATGTCCGGATTGGTAGTGTGGAGATATATCCTACCCGTTCCGCCCGCACACAGCAAAACTACCTTGGCAAGGAACGCTTTTTCCACCTCCTCTTTCCTATCGAACACATACGCCCCAAAACATTTGTCCTCGTTGGTCTTTTCATCCTTTTCCATTATCAAATCTATGGCAAGATGGTTTTCAAATATCGAGATGTTCGGCTCTTTTTTCACGGCAGCTATCAAGGCTCTCTCTATCTCCCTACCCGTCAGGTCCTTTGCATGAACAACGCGGTTGGCATGATGTCCACCTTCACGTCCTAAAGCAAGCTCGCCGTTGTTTTCCTTTGTAAAATCAACCCCGATACCGATAAGTTCGTTGATGCATTCAGGAGCATCCTTGACCATCATTTCCACGGCCTTTTCATTGCATAAACCATCGCCAGCTATCAGGGTATCCATGATGTGCCCTTCAAATGTATCATGAACATCCATAACAGCAGCTATACCCCCTTGAGCATAGTTGGTATTCGATTCACTTTGGTTCTTTTTGGTAATGATTGCCACCTTGCCATTCTTAGCCGCCTTCAGCGCAAAGAAGAGTCCGGCGATACCGCTCCCAATAACCAAATAATCAAATTGCTGTTTATCACCCATTGTTTATGAAAACTCGAGCATCCTCCTTAATGGCAGCTCCGCTCTGGTTCTTGTTGGCTCGGGCACCTTCACCAAGTATCTTTCTTCGTCCTTTGTCCCGATAGCCATCAGTGCATCCAAGGTATTCTGCAGATTGATTTTCTTCATGTAGGGACATTTCACACAAGGGGTTATAAATATTTTGTCTTTATAAAGACCCCGCAAGGTTGCCCCCAGGTCACATTCCGAACCAAGTATAAATTCGGTAGCATCACTTTTTGAAACATAACTGATGATATCAGAGGTGCTGCCTACAATGCCTTTTCCTTTGCTTAATGATTCCTTCACCGCTTCGTCAGGCACCTCCCAATGCACCAGCACTTCCGCTTCCGGATTGGATTCCATCAGTTGGTGGATGGTGGTTTTTGTAAACTGTTCATGCACTTCACATTTGGCATTCCATACTATCAATTCCTTTCCGGTTTCCTTATAAATGACTTCCCTGAGATTTTTTCCCATGAACTCATCAGGAACAAATATCAAGCGGTCGTTAGGGAACGATTGGGCAATCTTCAAGGCATTTCTAGAAGTACAGATAATATCGCATTCAGCTTTGGTTTCGGCATAGGTATTAATATATGCAATTACAGGGACTCCAGGATATTTTTGTTTCAAACCAATAACATCTTGTGCGCTTATACCAGAGGCTAGAGAACATCCCGCTTCCATATCAGGAATTAGAACTTTTTTTGAAGGATTAAGAATAGCCGCTGTTTCTGCCATAAATCTTACTCCGCAGAATATTATGTTCTTGCCACTAGCTTTTACGGCTTCCAAACTTAATCCAAGAGAATCACCAACAAAATCAGCTACACCACCTTCTTCCTCAAGAATTTGTAATTCAGCCGGCATATAATAGTGAGAAAGAAGTATCGCATCCTTTTCTTTTTTCAATTCCCTAATATGATTTATTAATTCCATAGTTTGATTTATGGAATTTGGAACAACGAAAGAATTCATTTGCATGAACCTTTCAATAAAGCGTTCCTTCTGGGCAATTGATAATGCTGGCATTTGGCTTAAAATTAGTATGCAAAGAAACATAGGCGCACAAGTTTAAATAATGACTTATATCATTAAAAATCAAGATTTATAGCATATAAACATCCTCATTTCATGAATGAATGAACAAATGCTATTTTCGCCTTTGTAAAAATTAAAAATGGCAAACTATTTATTGACTAAATCTTCCTTTTTGCGAGGTGTGCAATGCCAGAAATCCTTGTATCTCTATAAGAATTTTTATACACAAAGGGATCCGGTCAGTTTATTCCAACAATCGATATTCAATAGAGGCACTAACATAGGCATTCTCGCCCGGCAACTCTATCCAGGAGGTGTTGATGTTACCCCTGCATCTGTTTTTAAATATGAGGAATCGGCATTATTAACTCAAAAACTACTAGGTGAAGGTCACGAAATAATTTATGAAGCGACTTTTATCTTTGATGAGATATTGGTTGCCGTTGATCTGTTGGTTAAAGCACAAGGGAAATGTATGGCATTGGAGGTAAAAAGTTCAGCAAGCATAAGCGACACTTATATGATGGATGCCGCATTACAGAACTATGTTATAAAAGGAAGTGGCCTAGAATTGGACGACTTCTTGTTGGTTTATGTCAATCGTGAATACATAAAACATGGAGAACTAGACTTAAACAAACTCTTCATCAAAACCTCCGTCAAGAAGATAATTGAAAAGAAAACTGCCTATATCATTGAGCAGGTAAAGGTATCAAAATCAACATTAAAGGATAAGATCATTCCTGAAAAAAATATAGGAGAACACTGCTATGTCCCGTATCCCTGCGACTTTATCGGCACTTGTTGGAAAAACATTCCTCCTGATTCCATTTTTGACATTGGAGGCATCAATAAAAAGAAGCAATTTGAATTGTATAATCAAGGAATCATGATGATAAAGGATATTCCTGATACCATGAACTTATCCGACTCCATTAAAATTCAGGCCGAAGCCATAAACAACAACAAGGTCATCATCGACATGAAGGCAATAACCGATTTCATCCATTCGCTTCATTATCCGCTCTATTTCTTGGACTTCGAATCCTTCATGCCGGCAGTGCCCATTTATGATGGAACCCATCCATACGAGCATATCCCCTTTCAATACTCGCTGCATTACAAATCGGCTCCTGACGGCAAATTGATACATAAGGAATTTCTTGCCGAAGCAGGACTGGACCCCAGAAGAACCTTCGCCGAAAGATTATTGAAAGACACCAAAGAGCCCGGCGACATTCTCGTTTACAACAAAGACTTCGAAAAGAAAATCATGAACGACTTGTCGCAGGACTTCCCCGAATACCGTGATGAACTGAAGCAACGAATATCCAGAATAAGGGATTTGGCCGTTCCCTTCGCAAAGAAACAATACTATGCTCCTTCCATGAAAGGTTCCTATTCCCTGAAGGCGGTGTTGCCAGCATTGATTCCTGACTTGAAATACGATGAGTTGACCATCAAGGAAGGCGGAATGGCAAGCAACACTTTCGAAGCGCTGCAAACAGAAACCGATTTGTTCAAAATAGCCGACACCCGTGATGCCCTCCTTGCCTATTGCAAAACCGACACGCTTGCCATGGTCAGGATTCTGGAACTATTGGAATCATTATTATAAATTCGCCAGCACATAAAACTCAAAAACATGATTACCAGAAAGGATTTTATCAAGAAAACTTCCCTCATCGCTGCGTCAGGACTCCTTTTTCCTTCGCTGCTAAGGGCAAACAAGGAAAGCAAGCCAACCAAGCGTGCACCAAATACCAACAAATCTCCACTCGTGATAGCCACTTGGGACAACAGAAAGGCAACCGAAGCTGCCATGGCCAAGATGAAGGAGACAGGCAACTCGCTGGATGCCGTAGAGGCAGGCGCTTGGGTGCCAGAAGCCGACCCGAACGACACCAGCGTAGGATATGGCGGTTTTCCTGACCGCGATGGAATGGTGACCCTCGATGCCTGCATCATGGACAAGGACGGCAATGCCGGTTCGGTGACCTTTCTGCAACACATCATGCATCCCATCTCGGTGGCTCGCAAGGTGATGGAGAAAACGCCCCATGTAATGCTTAGCGGAGACGGTGCCTTGCAGTTTGCTTTGGCACAAGGTTTCAAGAAAGAGAACCTTTTGACCGACAACGCCAAGAAAGCTTGGGAAGAATGGAAGGTAAAGAACAACTACACCCCAATCGGCGAAAAGAATCATGACACCATCGGCATCCTTGCCATCGACGACAAGAACAACATCTCCGGAGCCTGCACCACCAGTGGCTGGGCTTTCAAGATGCATGGCCGCGTTGGCGATTCGCCCATCATCGGGGCAGGCATGTATGTAGATAATGAAATAGGAGGTGCCTGCGCCACCGGCTTGGGCGAATTTGTGATGAAAACCCTCGGCTCCTTCCTCATCGTAGAGCTGATGCGAAACGGCAGAACCCCACAAGAAGCCGTAGAGGAAGCCATCCACCGCATCGTAAAGAAATACGACTACAAAAACATGCAAGTAGGCTACCTCGCCATCAACAAACAGGGCGACCATGGCGCCTATTCCATAAACAAGGGCTTCACCTATGCACTCCATCAAAACGGCGAAAACAACAAGATAGACTCCGATTCCTACATCAAATAAATCCCCGTCTCACTCCCCATTCCACTCCTAATTTTTAATTCCTAATTCCTAATTCTTTTTTGGAGCCTATGGTTCCATCTCGTATCATGGCCAGTCCCGCTATCCGCTGTAGCCGCTGCTCCCCATTTCCGACACCAAGCAGCGGGCTGCCGCTACTATCGGGGCTATGCTTTGACGGCAGGTTGCCTCGAAAGGACTTTCAGCTTATGTAAATAACCTACATTAAAGGTCAGATTTCCAGTTATCATTTCATTTCCACGCTATAAAAGTTAAAATTTTAACAATTCTCTTATTAGAGAATGGCATAATCTGTCTGGTTTATGCCATTCTCTAATAAGAGAGCGGCCTAATCTGCGTAGTTTATGCCATTCTCTGGTAAGAGAGCGGCCTAATTTGCGTAGTTTATGCCATTCTCTGGTAAGAGGATGGCTTAATCTGCGTAGTTTATGCCATCCTCTGGTAAGAGAGCGGCCTAATCTGCGTGGATTAAGCCATTCTCTAGTAAGAGAATGGCATAAAAAAATCAGAAAATCACCTTATATAATATTCGATTCGACTTAACTACTGATTAATTCTTCATCCTTGAATAGAACATTCTATTTTTAAAAGCTGTTTCGAAGCAACCTGCCGTCAAAGCATAGCCCCGATAGTAGCGGCAGCCCGCTGCCTTGTTTCGGATTTGGGGATGCAGCGGCTACAGCGGATAGCGGGACTGGCCATGATACGAGAAGAAACCATAGGCTCCTAAAATGAAAAAAAGGAGAAAATGTTCTTGAAACAGATTCTCCTTTTTATTGGTGGGCCCACTTGGGCTCGAACCAAGGACCAAATGATTATGAGTCATCTACTCTAACCAACTGAGCTATGGGCCCGGCTTCTTATTCGCTAAAAAGTGCGCAAATTTAAAAAAGATTATGGAATTGGAATATGGTTGGGCTAAATTTCTCGCTCTTGGCAGAGTTCTATCAATACGCCGTTGGTGGTTTTTGGGTGCAAGAAACATACCAGCTTGTTGTCGGCACCAAGTTTCGGCTCCTCCGACAGTAGGGTGAATCCTTCGTTGGCAAGGCGCCTCATTTCGGCTTTGATGTCTTTCACAAGGTAGGCAATGTGATGGATGCCTTCACCTTTTTTGGCAATGAATTTTGCTATGGGGCTATCAGGATTGGTGGCCTCGAGGAGTTCTATCTTGCTTTCGCCCATCTTGAAGAACGAAGTGCTGACGCCTTCGGCAGCTACTTCCTCCATCTTGTAGTGTGCCTGCCCGAACAGGGCGGCAAACAGCTTGTTCGAGGCCTCCAGGTCGGAAACGGCTATGCCTATATGCTCTATCTTTTCCAATGTTTATTTCTTGGTGAAGTCCTCGGTCTTATCATCATAGTAGAGATGATATTTACCTTTCTCTAAGTCCGATATGTCGGCTTCCTTGTCGGTTCCTTCCTTGATGAACTTGCCTGTGCCGTCATAAATCTGATATACCGTGATGGCGCTGAACTTGATTTTGGTTCCCTTGTCGGCTACCGTGTAGGTAACTTCAGGGATATTGGCAGGTGTGATGTATTGCCCTTGTTTTTTTGAATATACTGGTTTCTTGGTATAGTCCACCTGGGATATACGGTATTTGTTGATGCCGGAATGTGGGCTTATTGACACATCGTAGCTGGCTTTTTCGGGGGTTCCCAAGCCAGGCACTTCATCAATCTTTCTCCAACTGTTCCAGCGGAATTCCTCGACTATAAAAGGTAAGGAACCCATCTCATTTCTCGTGGACCATTTCAGCGTAGTGGCATCGGCCTTGATGGAAATGATGACGAAAGAGGCAGTGGGTTGCAGCACTTCAGGATTTACCACCTTGGGTTTGCAGCCTTCTTTGTATCCTACCCTTACGGTCAGCTTTTCGCCTTGCTTTAGGTTTAGCGCTGCCAAGTCTATCTCGAAAGAGCTTGATTGTATCTCATCTCTGGTGGCGGTTCCGTTCACTATCACCTCGGTGACACAGAAACTGGTGTTCGTCAAATCGGAGAAGGGGTTGATGACATACAGATTTTTTCCCTGATAAAAACCTTCCAACTTCAATTCGGCAGCTTCAAGCTTGATAAAGCCGATCAGGAATGCAACGATTATTAATCTCTTCATATAATTATTAATTGATGTTTAAATTTTTTCCACTACCAATGCCGTTCCGTATGCCAGCACTTCTGTTATGCCTGGACTCACCTCATTGGCATCATATCTCATCCCAATGATGGCGTTGGCTCCTGAATCTTGTGCATGCTGCAGCAATAATTCAAATGCTTCTTCACGTGCTTTCTCGCAAAGTTCGGTGTAGAGGGATATGTTTCCTCCGAACAGCGACTGGATGCTGGCGCCAATATTTGCAATGGCGTTTCTCGATCGCACGGTTATTCCCCTTACTACGCCTATGTTTTTAACCACTCGATATCCTTCGAGCGAGAAGGAAGTGGTGACCATTGATTTGTCCATGATTTTATGTTTTTAGCGGCGTAAAAATACTAAATGTCTATAAATTCTTTCCAATGTTTCATATTTGCAGCATTAAAATTATCAAACATGAAAAAATTATTGGTTCTCATCTTCATTTTATTTGTTGCAATAAGCGCAGATGCCCAAAGCTATAAAGGCGATGTGAGCCGAGGCTTTCAGTTTGCAAAGCGATGGCATAGTGCCTGGGGTTTGGGCTGGTACAGCTATCCATACAACGGCAATAGCGAAAATGTTTTTGCCATCAATTATTCACCTCAGATGGATTTGACGCTCCGTTATTCCGACCTTTCCATTTCATTGAATTCGCAAATGGCTGCAGGTTATCACGTTCGGCTTTCGACGGATTCGATGAAGTACTTCTATTCCGATTTGCCATTGTTCATTCAAGGGAACATTGGGCATTTGTCAAGCAAGGATTTTTATAGCTATGCCGGTTTCTTTGCAGGTGCTGGTTACGATTTCACCTATATCCACAACCAGTTGCAGCAGCGGGTCATTGCTACTGCAGGCATGCGGACCTGGGTGGGAAAGAGTTCCATCGGCATTCGCCTTTGCAGGGCGTTTGGTAATGCAAAAAATCCTGCTTCCATCAATTCCATCGCCTTGGATTTCAATGTTGGCGAGTATCTTGCCAAGGTTAGGGATTTGAATAAGGTCAGCAATTTCATGATGCCTTATTCGAAATAAGGGAATTATTGAATTGATGCTTTGATTTTTTTATGCCTTTTTCAAGTATTTAGGGAGTTACTATTAATTTCCAGATTGGGAAACACCATTTCCCGATAAGGAGCGAGCGGTTCCAAGCCTGGAAATGACAGTTCCAAGGCTAGATAATGGAGGAAATTCTTTACTGCCTGCCTTTTTAATAAGTTTGCAGGATGATATTGGAACAGATTACCAAGGATGAGTTTGATTTTTTCGTGGAGTTCATCGGAGGGCTTAACAAGGAGCAATTGGATGAGTTTGGCAAAAGACAAGCGGAGATGCAACCCGACCTTTATGGCATGGTTTACAGTTATGGCTTTGGCAGTCTGGATGCCAAGATTTTTCTTTCCATCTATAAAATCTACATGATGATAATGGTTTGTTATTATCGGTTTTATGGTGATATTCCGTTAATAACCCGACAATTCAATGAAGGGACGATTGCAAATTGGATTGACATGATAAAATACGATGTAAAAAATCATAATTTGAATAGCATACAAAGGGCTGCCAAAAGGAAATTAAGACAGGATGTCCTTTTTGATTTGGTCAATCTGATGATAGAATACGATAAGGAATTTGAGCAATTGACGGAAGAGCAATACATCAGTCTGCACGCCGGGTTTTATATGATGATGCATTCGCTCAATCAAACCATCATTGCCATGCGTGAAGGAACATCTGAAATATAAATTTTAATTATTTTTGCCCAATGAAGCAATATTTAGACTTGTTAGACCACGTTACCCGAACAGGGGTTGAAAAATCAGACCGAACAGGTACCGGAACCATCAGCGTTTTCGGTTATCAGATGCGGTTTGATTTGAATGCCGGATTTCCATTGTTGACCACCAAAAAACTCCATACCAAATCCATCATTCATGAATTGCTGTGGTTTCTGAAAGGCGATACCAACATCAAATACCTAAATGACAACGGCGTATCCATCTGGAATGAATGGGCTGATAAAGACGGGAATCTTGGTCCCGTTTATGGCCACCAATGGCGCTCTTGGGATACCTCCGATGGCCGAAAGATAGACCAAATCTCCACCCTGATAGAGCAAATCAAGAAGAATCCTGATTCCAGACGGCATCTCGTTACCGCCTGGAATGTGGGCGAGATAGAAAAGATGGCCTTGCCGCCCTGCCACATCTTGTTTCAGTTTTATGTTTCCAATGGAACGTTGTCCTGCCAACTTTATCAGCGAAGTGCAGATATTTTCCTTGGAGTGCCTTTCAATATCGCCAGCTATGCCTTGTTCACCATGATGATAGCACAGGTTTGCGGGCTGAAATATGGCGAGTTCATCCATACTTTTGGCGATGCGCACATATATCTCAACCACATGGATCAGGTGAAACTGCAAATGAGCCGCACTCCAAAACCCTTGCCTACCATGAAGATAAACCCTGACGTGAAAAACATCTTCGACTTCCAGTTTGAGGACTTCCAGGTAGAAAATTACGACCCGCATCCATTGATAAAAGCACCCATAGCCATATAACCCATGACCATTTCCATCATCGTAGCCAAGTCGAGAAACAATGTGATAGGCGTGCACAACCAGTTGCCCTGGCATATGCCTGCCGACCTGAAATACTTCAAGAAAGTGACCACTGGCCATACCGTCATCATGGGACGAAAGACCTATGAATCGGTGGGCAAGCCCCTGCCGAACAGGACGAACATCGTCATCACGCGACAGCAGGATTTCCATGCCGATGGGGTGACCATCGAGGCCTCCTTGGAGCAGGCGCTCAAGCAGGTAACTGCCGACGAAGTGTTTATTCTTGGCGGTGGCGAGGTCTTCGGCCAAGCCATGAACATGGCCGACAAACTTTACGTAACCGACATCGACATCACCTTGGATGGCGAGGTATATTTCCCCGAAATAGATACCTGCCAATGGACCCTAAGCAGCGAAGAAACCCACCAGAAGGACGAAAAGAATCCCTACGATTACTCCTTCAAGGTGTACGTCAGAAAATAAATGGCAGCCTCTTCCCGCCCATTTATAATTCATAACTTATAATTTATAATTCTCTTTAGGAGCCTATGGTTCCTTCTCGTCCCATGTACGTCCCGCTATCCGCTGTAGCCGCTG
>CAIWCG010000032.1 GCA_903911135.1 uncultured Bacteroidota bacterium | reverse complement strand
CTCACTAATGTTAGCATGAAGCTCACTAATGTTAGCTTGAAGCTCACTAATGTTAGCATGAAGCTCACTAATGTTAGCTTGAAGCTCACTAATGTTAGCTTGAAGCTCACTAATGTTGGCTTGAAGCTCACTAATGTTAGCTTGAAGCTCATTAATGTTAGCTTGAAGCTCACTAATGTTAGCTTGAAGCTCACTGATGTTAGCTTTAAACTTATGTCTGTGTTGTCTCTTTTTCCCGTATAAAAACTCCCTTTTCCCGCATAAAACTCCCCCAAGCCCGCCATTTTGCTTTTGGCTTGTTCAATGATTTTTATATTTTTGTACTCTGATTTAAAACATAATGACATGAAAACACGGATACTTTTGACAGTGATGCTGGGATTGGTGGGGATGAGTGGGAAGGGGCAAGTGATGTTTCAAAAAACTTATGACATAAATGGTTATACTATGGGTACGTCAGCTCGTCAAACAACGGATGGTGGATATATTATGACCGGTTTAGTTAAAATTTCAGGCCTAAGTTTAGGCGTAGGTTTGGTCAAAACAAACGTAAATGGAGATATTCTATGGACAAAAACATACCAAACATCACTAGACGGATCGGCTTCTTCGGTTCAGCAAACAAACGATGGTGGATATATTTTAATTGGAGGATTAGCTGATTCAATTACCGATACGATTAACGTTTTTCTTATAAAAACAGATGTAAATGGAGGACTGCTTTGGGCAAAAAGATATGGTGGAAACAATGTAAAGCACGGTTATGGTTATTCAGTAAAACAAACTTCCGATGGTGGATATATAATAGTGGGATATACCAATAGTTTTGGGGTAGGTGATAATGATGTTTATTTAATCAAGATTAACTCTACCGGTGGGCTGCTTTGGTCAAAAACATTTGGAGGGACTGGTGATGATCGTGGTTATTCCGTCCAGCAAACATCTGATGGCGGATTTATTATTGCTGGATGTACAAAAAGTTTTGGAGCAGGACTTTATGACGTATATTTAATCAAGACAAATTCTTCAGGTACTTTAATGTGGTCAAAAACATATGGTGGCGTTCAGAATGAATATGGATATTCTGTTCAACAAACTACTGATGGAGGTTATATTATTGTTGGAAATACAACAAGTTTCACGGCTGGTAATAGAGATGTTTATTTATTAAAGACGGATGCCAATGGCAATTTACTATGGACAAAATCATTTGGCGGCACTGATGATGATTATGCTTCGTTGGTTCAGCAAACTACAGATGGAGGATATGTTTTTACCGGATCAACTAAAAGTTTTGGTGGTGGCTATTATGATGCCTATTTAATAAAAACAAATTCTTCAGGAGTTTTACTTTGGTCAAAGGCCTATGGTGGCACAGGCATTGATAATGGGTGTTCTGTACAGCAAACTACTGATGGAGGATATGTTGTTGCAGGATTTACACATAGTTTTGCAACTAGCAGTGAAGAATTTTATTTAATAAAGACAGATGCTAATGGTAATAGCGGATGTCATCAGTCAAATCCTTCTACTATTCAAGGATCAACATCAACTATTGTTGGAACGGCCGCAACTCAAGTTTCTTCGGGATGTGTTGTTACTTCAATTTCAATTGTAACAGGAACTGGAGGTTCTGCAAAGAACGCATGTTACTATGGGCTAAATGAAAAAGAAGATCAAGTTTTATACATTCACGTATCCCCCAACCCCTTCACCACCCAAGCCACGCTTACCATTCAAGGCATCAAGAATGATAATTATAAGACCTTATCGGTTTATAATCTTCTTGGGCAGGAGGTGCAAAATATCTTTGTCGGCTCTGCCACCAGCATCACCATCAACAGAAACAACATGCCAAGCGGCATGTATTTCTACAAGCTCTGCGATGATAACAAAACCGTCCTCGGCATGGGCAAGATGATGGTGGAATAAAGGGGGAATGCCAATTGTTAACTTTTAAGTTATCTTTGCGGCATGAAAAAGATACGGCAGATTATATTTTATGAAGGATATTTCATGGATTTTTATTTGGAGTTGCCAAATGAAGTTCAAGAAAAGATAGAATATGTCTTTGCCATTATCAGGCAAGTTGATCAAGTCCCTGAAAAATTTCTCAAGCATATTGAAGATACGGATGGTTTGTATGAAATACGGATTGAATACAAAGGAAATATCTACCGTGTTTTTTGCTGTTTTGATAAAGGGCAGTTGGTGGTTCTGTTCAATGGATTTCAGAAGAAAACCGCTAAAACACCCAAGAAAGAAATTGACCTCGCCATAAAACTAAAAAAGGAATATTTTAATAATAAAACCAAACAAAAATGAAAAAGGATTTAAAAAAAGCAACCTCTTTTGATGAATTGTTGGACATCAAATATGGTAAAATCGGCACTAAGGAAAGAGACCAGTTTGAAGAGAAAACACAGTATTTCGTCATCAGCGAAATGCTCAAGAGTGCCCGCAAGGAAGCCAATCTTACTCAAGAACAACTCGCAGAAAAGGTAGGAACCAAGAAAAGTTATATCTCACGGTTGGAAAATGGCAAATGTGATATTCAGGTTTCAACGCTGTATAGAATTTTTGAAGATGGCCTTGGCAAAAGAATCAATATCGTTTTCGGATAATACAGACTTAGCCTTTAACCCAAAGAGGTATTTCTATAAGCTCTGCGATGATAACAAAACCGTCCTCGGCATGGGCAAGATGATGGTGGAGTGATTTAAGCCAAGCACATCTTGGGGCGCCTACCTAAAAGAAAAAGCAAAAAAAAGAGCCATGCTTTCGCACTGGCTCTTTTGCATTTTAAAAGCAATGATTAGTGGTGATGACCACCTTCGCCATGAACATGACCATGGTCAAGTTCCTCTGGGCTGGCATCACGAACTGCAACCACAGAGCCTGTGAAATGAAGATTCTTGCCTGCCAATGGATGATTGAAATCCATCGTTACCGAATCTCCCGTTATAGCCAAAATGGTGCCCATCATGCGGTTGCCTTCGTTGTCAGACATAGGTAAGGTGGAGCCGATTTTCAGCATATCCATCATCAATATGCCATCTTGTTTGAAGACATCGATGGGAATGTCAACGATATTTTCCTTTTCGGACTGACCATAAGCTTCATCGGCATTGATGCTGAAACTGAAGGTGTCGCCCACTACCAATCCTTCCACATTTTGCTCGAAGGTAGGTATCAAGCCACCATCGCCGAAAATAAAGACAAAGGGATTTTCATTGTCAGTTTTTTCGATAAATGTTTTCACCACGCCATCATCGCTTGCATGAAGCTCGTAGGACAGCGTAACCACTTTGTTCTTTTCTATTTTCATCTTATTAATTGTTTAGGCCGCAAACCTATATAATTATTTGGAGATTGTAAGGGGGATAAAAAACAAGGATTTAAGGAATATTTGTTGGATTAATAAATTTATTAGTAATTTTGCCACAGTTATCATGTTGGCTGTCATAGCGACTTGGAACTGACACAAGCTGTTGACTGCCGAACGTGTATTTTGAAAATCCTGAATAAAAATTTACCACATTATATAAATAATGCCATTTGAAAGATTGAATTTAATTGAGCCAATACGAAGAACGTTGGCCGAAGCGGGGTATACAGAACCGACACCCATTCAAAAACAAACCATTCCATACATACTAAAAGGGAGAGACATCATCGGATGTTCGCAAACAGGAACAGGAAAGACAGCCGCCTTTGCGTTGCCTATCCTTCAAAATCTGGTAATTCAGAAACTGCCTGATACCGAAAGGATGCAACCTCGTGCTTTGGTTTTGTCTCCTACCCGTGAGTTGGCAATTCAGATTTATGAGAGCTTTGTGACTTACGGCAAGCACCTTAACCTTAAGGCAGCTGTAGTTTATGGTGGCGTTGCCAAGTTTGAACAAGTAAATTTTTATGATACTGGTGTCGATATTTTGGTAGCCACTCCAGGGCGATTGACCGATATCATGAAGGATGGCGTTTTGAAACTGGATAAGGTGCAAGTATTGGTGCTTGATGAAGCCGATAAGATGTTTGAATTGGGTTTTGCCGAAGATCTGAACAAGGTATTTCAAGCTATTCCATATGAACGGCAAACGCTGTTCTTTTCAGCATCCATGCCGCCCGATATGGCCAAGTTTGCAGAGAACATATTGGTGCTTCCCATCAGAGTGGACATAGAAACGAATTCGATTACTGCTCCAAAAATCAGGCAGGCAGTGTATTTTGTCAACCAACATGACAAGAAGAAACTGTTGTTTCACCTGATTGATGAGGAAGAGATTGAATCAGCCTTGATTTTCATCAATAACAAGAAAGAAGCTGATATTTTAACTGCTCAATTAAATGCAAAAGGGATAAAATCAATGGCCCTTCATGGAAAAAAGTCACAGATGAGCCGAGAGAAGGCCTTAAATAACTTTAAGGAAAAACACATTAAGATTTTGGTTGCCACGGATGTAATTTCAAGAGGAATAGACGTGGAAAATTTGTCACATGTAATTAACTTCGACCTACCTAGTTCTCCAGAAAGTTATTTACACCGTATTGGTCGAACAGGTAGGGCAGGGGCACGAGGATTTGCCTTTTCATTTTGCAGTAAAGCTGAGATAAAGTCTTTAAGAAAGATTGAAGAGCTTCATTCATTCAGTATTCCAGTTGTTACAAATCATCCTTTCTATCGTCGTTCTGATTTTGAAGATAACAAGCCTACTTATAATCAACCTAAAAGAAAGCAGCAAATAGAGGAACCTGAAATGTTGCCAATGATTCCAAATGTTGCCTACCCAGAACCACAGATAGAATCAGAAAGCGATATTGAAAACAGGAAGAAACGAAGCCGCATAGTGAAGAAGGATCAGGTTCTAATTACCAACAATAAGAAAAAGAAGGAGACCGATAACAAGGAAGGCGTTAAAGAATAAACTTAATCCTCCAACCAGGATTTAGGGAGATTTTTATAGATTTCAATATTCTCGAACTTCTTGCTTTTTCTACTGCCTGCCTCTTTAGCCCAAGTTGCCATCTGGTTAAGTCCTTCCGTTAATGAAGTTGTAGTATTTATTTTGAATACTTTTTTTGCCTTATCGTGGTTTGCGAATGCGTGCACCACTTCATTTCGTGGTGGCAGGTGGTTAATGTTTCCAACAATATCCATAGAATTCATCACTGTTTGCGCCAATTCACGGACAGTAAATTCTGTATCGGCACCAATATTAAAAATTTGATTTCTTGCTTCATCAACAGTTACAGAATGGGCAATATGAGGGGCAACATCTCCGATATAACTGAATGCCCGTGTTTGCATTCCATCTCCAAAAACAGTTAAAGGTTTCCCTTGCATCAATTGATTCATAAAGATTCCAACTACATTGCGGTACTTATCCCCCATATTTTGAAATTCGCCGTACACGTTATGTGGTCTGAAGATAATATACTCCAAACCGAACATTTCGTGGGATGTTTTCAAATCCATCTCTACCGCAAGTTTGGCTATTCCATAAGGATCTTCAGGGATAGGAACCGTATCCTCAAACATTGGAGGTTTGGCTGCTCCATAAACCGCTATGGATGATGTAAAAACAAAACATTTGATATTGTTCTTTACCGATTCGTTAATAAGATTGACACTGCCGATAAGATTGTTCTCATAATTAAACCGTTTGATAAAATGACTCAAACCTTCGGCAGCGTATGCAGCCAAATGATAAACATAATCGAATTTATGTTCCTCGAATAGTTCTTGAACAAGCTTGTAATCGGTGATGCTTCCAACCATAAGCTGTGCTTTCGGATTTACATTTTCCTTAAAGCCACCACTTAAATCATCAAGCACCACTACATCATGCCCCATTGCAATCAGTTCATTAACTACGTGTGCCCCTATGAAACCAGCTCCTCCAGTTACTAACGATTTAGGCATATCAATTAATTTTGTGCGTGCAGAGCCATTCTATTACCTTCAGTATCGATGAAAAATGCCATGAAACCTATCTCCGGTGAGATTTGGGTTGCCGGCATAACCACCTTGCCTCCAGCTGCCTCTATTCTATCTAAAACCTTTTGGATACTTGGATTGGCATTCAGGTAAATGACGCAGCCATCCATGGACGGTTTGTGCATAGGGCCCAGTACCAAACCACCAGATGCTTTCCCATTTCCCATTTCTGAAGGGAATCCCAACATTTTCATTCCCATCATTTCGCCCATGTCATCCATGGTTATTTCAAAGATGGTTTCATAAAATTTCTTTGCTCTCGCGATGTCTGTTGCTGGTATCTCGAACCAGTTCAATGCGTTTGTGTTTTTATCCATTGTTATTGTTTTTTGTTGTTTAATGTGATTTGCTGATTTTATTGGTCCTCCTTGTGCTCAAAACTTTAGTGAGCGCAAAAGTATTAATAATAATTAAATACGATAGAAGTAACTAAGATAGCTTACCATGATAAGGGTGTAATTATTTGCCGATATTTTCATGAATTACCTTAATTTGAATCAACTTTTGTTAAAGTTTTTCGTGGTAATGATATTTTATATAATTTTGCAATTGACTAACTAAACACTTTATACTTACACCATGGCGAACTATGTGAGAAATCAATCCTTTATGAATCGGAAGGTTCCCGTTTATTGGCTATTGCTTGCCTTGGTTATTCCAATCGTTATCTGCTACTATCTCGTCTTGAACCGACCTGTGGTGGTGGCTGCCGAAGAAAAACCCTGCGACGTTTACAATTCGATTACGAACTACCGGATGCAGAACTATGAGTTCGCAAGGCCGCTGCTTTATTACGATGTAACATCCGAAGATTACCGCTTGGCGGCACTGAAATCCAGGATTGAAACCTATATCGAATCCAAGAAGCACGATAACGCCCTAACCGTGGCATCCGTTTACCTGCGTAAGGGCGGTGGTTGGTTTTCCATCAACAAAGATGAGCAGTTCAAGCCGGCCAGCATGCAGAAGGTGCCCATCATGATTACTTATTTGAAAGATGCTGAAAAAAATCCAAGCCTATTGGACAAATCGTTGTATTTCGACAGGCATTTTGGGGAATTGCCCAAGCAAAACGTGAAAGTTTTCTCCTTGCAAGAGCACAAGAACTACCCCATTCGGGAACTGTTGAAGTACATGATAGCCTATTCCGACAACGATGCGCTCAATTTGCTGTATCAAAACATGAACAACAATACTTTCCGTCAACTGTTCGTCGATTTGAACCTGCCGGTGCCTGATTTGGAGAAAGACAACTACACCATCGATGTGATGGATTACGCCAAGTTTTTCCGAGTCCTCATCAATGCAACCTATTTGAACAACGACTTGTCCGAACTCGCTCTAAAGATGCTTTCCGAATCCACCTATCAGGACGGAATTGCAAGAAATTTGGGAAAAGATGTAAAAATTGCCCATAAATTCGGCGAAAGAGGCGAAGGAAACGTCCGCGAGTTGCACGAATTCGGCATTATTTACAAAGGACGCAGGGCATACATACTCGGAATCATGACCAGAGGTAGGGACTTCAAGGAATTGAGTGACGTGCTGGCAGGAATTTCGGACATAGTGGCGGCAGACAACACCCCCGACAACGCAAACAGTTTCCAAGGCAAGCCGATGGCGACCTCTGTAAACAAATAGCTTAATCGGAGATTAAAAATTTTTATTCATAGCATAATCGGTTCCCCACAGAATCAATTATTTTCACGTTGTTGTTGTTTTTTATATATTTGCAAGAAATAAATAACGACACAATGACCAAACCAAAACATGCCAGAAGCAATTTCCCTTCCGGATTCAAGGGCCAGCTTTTCCTTGCCGAGAATATAAAGATATACAAAGACAGCCAACCCACCCCGAACTGGATTACTGCTGTCGAAACCGCCCAAGGACTCACCATAGAAGCCGCTTTGGCATTGGGAGTAGAGGCAAAAGTTTATGACGACGCCAAGGATGCTGACCACAGCAGTTCGATGAATGAGATAGAGTTGAGAAATAAATTGGCCATGCCGCTGGTTCATCATATGGAAGGTGGATTTCAGGTAATCAAGGCGTTGAATGAGCCTGAATATGGCCCTGTTCGAGATTGGGGAGCAAACATTTCCATCAACGGAAAGATAACTGTTCCCAGCAATGTCATCGAGCAGATGGACATGTTTCTGCTTTATTCAAACAAGTACGGAACCTTTGCCCCAAGCCCTACACCGATAGATTTTTATCAGACCAAGCACAGCTATGTGATGGCCGACGATGTATCCGACATGGGCGACGTAATAACACATGACAGCAGTGCTACCTCGTTCAAGAATTCATCTGAAAACGGCACCGAGATGCGAAACGAAACATGGTCGCCGGCGATAGAATTATTGGTGAGAATATACAACGTAGGCAAGGCCACGTACACCGATTTCTTTAGAGAGTTAGGGCTGATGGGCTTTGACATGTCAGAAAGTTCGCCAACGCACAAGGACCAAATAAGCACCGCCCTGCAACTCTCGCAAGTGCTCATTCATGGCGCCATAATCGGCTCGGTTTTCGAGAATTTAAATTCCTTTCCAATTATCATCCATCCGGGTGGCGTGTTAGGCAAACCACCTTTTACTTTAAAAGCCGGAGAACTGATGGCAGTCAGATCTGGCATGAGCCGATTTATCATGGAAAACCCAGATCCTATAAACAAAGCCAAGATTAGAGTAACAGTTCGTAAATAATGTATTTCTAATATCTGAAAGGATAATTCGATAAGCTCAAATTGTGTATCAAATGCCATTTATCATTAATGAGCAATGAATATTGATACACAAACATTCAAATCTGATACACAAAAGGCCAAGTTTGATACACAAACAATCAAATCTGATACACAAAAAGCGAGGTTTGATACACAAAAAACGAGGTTTGATACACAAACAATCAAATCTGATACACAAAAAGCGAGGTTTGATACACAAAAACAGCGGAGTTGGGTAGGGGGTGTGGAGTTGGCATACTATATATATAGGTATATGTTGAGATAATTCCATTCGGTCGTCAGTCTCTGCGAACTTGCGGCTTTTTATCTTCATTTCTTTATTTTGGATGCGGCCCCAAAGGCCGCATAACACGGGTAATGACTAGTTGACGGACAGACTGCGTACTATATTTATAAGGTATAGTTTGATTTTTTCACCGCAGTTACCTTATTTGTTGGATTGAAAATCCAAAGTGAGGTGGTGAAGGATTGCAAATCCTTAACAGCGGATTGCAAATCCTTTACAGCGTGGT
>CAIWCG010000031.1 GCA_903911135.1 uncultured Bacteroidota bacterium | reverse complement strand
AGCTGTCGGATGCTCAAGATGTGTTCCATAGACGTGTATGGGAGCTGTCGGATGCTCAAGATGTGTTCCATAGACGTATATGGGAGCTGTCGGATGCTCAAGATGTGTTCCATAGACGTGTATGGGAGCTGTCGAATGCTCAAGATATTTTGCAGGCGTATTTTTTAAGTATTATTAATCAAAAGGTAAAGAAATATTATCAAGAATTATTCCTGGTAATATATTCGCTTGACCCTTTGTGATATATTAGTAAGGATTTCATAAGGGATGGTGCCTGAATCTTTTGCAGATAGCGACACCGGATAATCAGTGCCGAACACCAGAACTTCATCGCCTTCCTTGGCTGTAACATCAGAAATATCAAGCATGCACATATCCATACAAATATTCCCAACGGTAGGGACGATTTGACCATTCACCAGCATTTTGCCTTGTCCATTTCCAAATCTGCGACTGTAGCCATCAGCATATCCGATGGCCACAGTAGCCAGTTGTATGTCCTTTTTTGCGATTCCCCTGCGGCTATATCCAATGGTATCCCCAGCATATACCGTTCGTATTTGTGAAATGACTGTTTTTAAAGTGCCCACGTTGGCAAGCATTTTCTGTTCGCTTTCATTGGGCGAAATGCCATACAAACCAAGCCCCAAACGTACCATATCCATATGCGAATCAGCAAAACGGGTAATGCCTGAAGAATTCAAGATATGGCTCATGATGGGGTAATTGAAATGCTTTTTAAACGCTGTGCTGATGCGGGTAAACTGCTCTATCTGAAGCATGGAAAAGGTATCGTGAATTGGGTCTTCACTGCCAACAAGATGTGAAAAAATTGATTGAATCCTAACCAATTTATTGTTCAACAATTTAATGATCAGTTCATTAAGATCGTCTTCCTCAAAGCCTAACCGTTTCATGCCAGTGTCGAATTCGATATGTATCGGAAACGGACTGATGGTCTCGAATTGCGCTTTCTGCCGGATAGCTTCTGCAAAATGATTCAGAAGGTTGAAACTATAAATTTCGGGTTCCAGATAATAATCTATCATCGCATCAAAACTCTGAATGTCAGGATTCATTACCATGATTGGAATATCGATGCCACGTTTTCTAAGTTCCACACCTTCATCGGTATAGGCCACGGCAAGATAATCGATGTGTTGAAACTGCAGTACATTGGCAATTTCAAAACTTCCACTGCCATAGGAAAATGCTTTGACCATGGCCATTATTTTTGTCTCAGGATTAATTCTGGAGCGGTAATAATTCAGGTTATGGGCAATTGCATTAAGGTTGATTTCTAAAATTGTTTCATGGTTTTTCTGTTGTAACAACTTGCTGATGCGTTCAAATCCAAATGCCCTTGCACCTTTCAAAAGTATAGTTTCATTGTTGAAATGAAGTGGGGTATAGTCCCTTAAAAACTCCTCGGTATTCTTATAAAAATGGCGTTTGATTTCAAAGAGGTTTTCATATTTCGATATGGCTTCACCTATGCCGATGATTCTTGTTATCCGTTTTGATTTTACCAACGAGGCAACTTTCTCATAAAGATTTTGTTCGTTTCTACCGCTTTGAAGAATGTCGGAAATGATCAAAGTTCGTTTGTCATGTTGGTTTTGCTGATTCAAGAAATCCAAAGCAATGGTCAAGGAACCCAAATCGGAATTATAGCTGTCGTTGATGATGGAGCAATTGTTTATTCCCTCCTTCATTTCCAAACGCATGGCTACAGGACTAAGCATTTCCATCCTTTCAGAAATGGTCTCATCTTCGTATTTCAAATGCAGCAGCAATGCCCAGCAATGGATGGCATTTTCGATGGACGCTTCATCACTGAAGGGAATTTTAATCTCCTTGAAATCATTCTCGTAAATTCCCTGAATGGTTGTTTCCCCATTTCCCTTTGTGATGCGGCTAATCTGCAAATCGGCTCTAGTTTTTCTTGACCAGGAAAAGAATTTTATCTCTGAAGAAAGGTAATCCTGATTGCCTATTTCATGTGATATGGTTGGGTGATCTTTGCAATAAATCAATAGTTCCACGTCTCTGAAGAGTTTCATTTTCTCACGGGTTTTCTGTTCCAGATTGACGAAGTTTTCAGAATGAGCTTCACCGATATTCGTGAAGATGCCGATGCTCGGCCTGATGATTCGCTGCAATTTTTCCATTTCGCCCACTAAGGAAATGCCAGCCTCAAAAACACCCAGATTATGTTCCTTGTTTATCAGCCAAACCGACAATGGAACTCCAATCTGTGAATTATAACTTTTCGGGCTGCGAACAATGTTCTTATCCACCCGCAGCAACTGATACAACCATTCCTTGATGATTGTCTTGCCATTGCTTCCTGTAATTCCAACCACCGGAAGATTAAATTGACTACGATGAAAAACAGCCAATTCCTGCAAGGCATTCAAGGTGTCATTGACCAAGATAAAGTTGGCTGAAAGGCTTTTATATGCTTCCTTATAAGTGGAGATGATGAAATTATTCACCCCCTTTGCTATCAATGATTCGATGAAGTTATGACCATCTTGCCTGCCTATCAATGCAAAGAAAAGCGACGTTTCGGGCTTGATGACGTTCCGGCTGTCTATCAGCAATTCGGTGATGACGGGATGGATGGCGTCGTTCAAATACAATTTGCCCCCAACAATTTTCGCAATGTCCTGTATCGAATAGTCTTCTGAATTCATTTTTATAGACTTACTTTCCCCGTAAACTTTTTCTTTTTTTAATTTTGACCGGCTTACAAATTAATCACGGCACAAAATTATAACAATAAATCGAGTTCAAAAACGACAGCAAATGGATAAGGAAACAATTCAACAACAGATAGATATTCTCATCGAAACCATCACGGAACAGCAAGAGACGATGAAGCAGCAACCCAAATATGTTCCACAGATAGACATGGACTTGTTTTTGGAGAACATCCGCCATCTATATGAGTATTCTTCGGTGCTCGACAAGATGAACCAACGCAACAGAAAGATATATCTCGATCAGGATTTAAAACCCAACACCATTTCTTCGGTGGCAGAGGAAATGCCTGTGATGATGCATGAAAAACCTGCAGAAGACATCAAACCAAAGCCCATGAAGGAAAAGAAAAAGCAAGTTGCCGCCACCGTCAGCCTGTTTGAGGAGGACAGCGCACCGGTCAATGATTTGCGAACGCTGATAGGCATCAACGAAAAGTTCATGTTCATGAATGAACTGTTTGATGGCGACTTGGATGAATATAATGTCACGCTAGATGCTCTCAATGCCAGCCGTGATGCCTCCGAAGCGGAGCAAAAGCTGTTTCTCGACTTTCAACCGAAATTTCAATGGGATATGAATTCGAAGGCCATAAAAGACCTTGTTTCCTTGTTCGGCAGGCGTTTTAATTCTTAATATTTCAATGCTCTATGGGTGCACAGAAACGGATGCAATTATAGGGGCATCATTAATGATTAATCCCGAAAGGTGCGTTTCAGCTACTGACAGGACGCTTGCCCTATCCTACATGGAATAAGCAATATTTGCTGAAAGTGTGGCTGTAGTATTTGTAGAATCCTTTGAGGCATTGATGTCATTAAATATTACATTGATATTCGCTAACGTATGTGCAGAATTTAGAAAAGTAACATTTAATTGAATTGGTTGCCCTTCGATTGGGTAATAGCAGTCAGTTCTAGGTGGAATACAATCAGCACAAGCATTACGCATTATGACACATGCCTTATGAGAGGTTAATGTATTGTAGTCTGATTGCAAAAAAAAGAGTCCTGGTTGTATGTTTGATAACTTTCCTGGAAAATAAATGAATATTGCCCCGTCATTACCACATCCACAATTTGTAGTTGCCATTAAATACCAATAATTGCTGTCAGGCAAGTATTGAATGTGAAGATAATTGGTAAACCCATCGTGCCCGTATTTATAATTATCAATTGAAAAAGTATTTAACGGCAAATTTGTAATATGCGTTGATTGGGAATTTGTATTTGAATCTTTTTTACAACCGAAAAACAAAGTTGCAATAATTATTCCGCAAATGACTTTATTAAATAGTTTCATAATATTAGGCAGACTATTCATTTTATCTTTTGGTTTAATCATCTTTCTCATTTCAGACACAAAATTACTTATTTTTTATTAAACAAGAAACTTATACCATTATATATAGCGTCCTAAACGCCATTTGGAACGTCAGGAATGCCGTGTGGAACGTCAGGAATGACATGTGGCACGTCAGGAATGCCGTGTGGCACGTCAGGAATGGCATGTGGCACGTCCGGAATGCCGTGTGGCACGTCCGGAATGTCATGTGGCACGTCCGGAATGGCATGTGGCACGTCCGGAATGGCATGTGGCACGTCCGGAATGCCGTGTGGCACGTCCGGAATGGCATTCCGGACGTCGGGAATGCCATTCCGGACGCATCATCTAATAATATTGACGCTGATTATGAGCACTATTGGTTTTTATTTGGTCTTTATGGCATCAAAGAACTATTTTTAATTGTAATTTTATTCCTTAACAAATAAATATATAAAAAAATGCGAAAAAATTCCAGGTGGCATGAATCATGCAGCGGCTTTTTTTCATATCATTCAATGATAATTGCCCCCTAGCAGGGCTATCATCATCGAATCATCAAAAAACGTATCATTCAAGCCTTTGCACCGATGAGTTCCATGGTGTCTATCAGTCGGGTTTTGCCTATTTTCAATGCTATGAAGGCACGGATGCTTTCGCCATCCATCTTGTCGATAACGGGTTTCAGATACGTACCATCCGCTATTTCGAAATACTCCAACTCAATAGCAGGGTTACTTTTCAGATTATTTATTGCCCATTCCTTCACCTCATGCATTGATTTGGTCTTGATCATTTCCTTGGCCTCCATCAGGGTTTGAGAGATGAGCACGGCATCGGTCTTTTCTTGGGCAGACAAGTGCACATTGCGCGAACTCATGGCCAATCCATCGGCCTCTCGGATGATGGGACAACCGACAATGCGAATGGGAAGATTCAGCATCTTGACCATCATCTTCACTATCGTCAACTGTTGATAATCCTTCTCGCCGAAGTAGGCAAAATCCGGTTTTACGATGTCGAAAAGCCGTTTCACCACCACCGCCATTCCATTGAAATGTCCTTTTCTGTGGGCTCCCTCCATGGTGGTTTCCAAGTATCCGAAATTATAAAAGGTATTGACTTTGTTTGGATAAATTTCATCCACAGAAGGAAAAAACAAGGCATCACAACCCACACTTTCCAGCAGGTCCACATCGGCATCCAAGGTGCGGGGATAATTCTTCAGATCATTTGAATTGTTGAATTGAATCGGGTTGACAAAAACGCTGCAAACCGTCTTCACCTTATCTTCCTTAGCCCTGTTTATTAGCGAAAGATGGCCTTGATGCAACGCACCCATGGTGGGAATGAAGCCTATCTTGCACCCATCGTTTTTAAGTTCTTGCAGGTATGCATTCAATGTTTCAACGGTGTCAAACTTCAACATAAACGGCTATTGCTGGTTCTTTAAACTCACGTTGGTCTTTTCGATGAACTCCAGGATTTCCATCTTGCCGTTTTGAGTTTCTGATGAGGAGTTGAAAATCATTGGCAATTCTTCCCACTCCTCGAGCAAGGTTTGCTTGTAGGCGTTGATGTTCGCCTCAATTTTTGTTCTTGACAATTTATCCACCTTGGTGAAGATGATGATGAACGGAACGCCATTGGTGCCAAGCCATCGAAGGAAATGCATGTCATTGTTCTGGGGAGGTATCCGGCTATCAATCAGCACGCAAACGCAGGAAAGATTATCGCGTTTGGCTATATATTCTCGAACCATCATATCCCATGCACCGATATCCTTTTTAGATGATTTTGCATAGCCATAACCAGGTAAATCGCAAAGAAACCACTCCTCATTTACAAGGAAATGATTCAATAGTTGAGTCTTGCCAGGTGTTGAGGAGGTCTTGGCGAGTTTCTTGTTTCCAAGAAGCATGTTTATCAGCGAAGACTTGCCTACATTGGACCGACCTGCAAAGGCATATTCAGGAAGTTGTGTTTCAGGACAATCCTTCACAACCGAACTGCTTTTAACGAATTTAACTGAAAGTATTTTCATTGTTTTCAACACCAAATAAAAAAACAGTGGTTTTTATTTTTGTTTAATATTGTTTCTCGAGCCAGTTATACAAGATGTCATTGAATTCTTGCGGTTGCTCCATCATGGGTGCATGGCCGCATTTGTCAATCCAAAACAGTTCACTGGATTTGATCAAGGTATGAAAATCAACCGCCACTTCTGGAGGAGTAACGGTATCTTGCTTTCCCCAAATAAGACAGGTAGGAGTTTCTATTTTCTTGATGTCTTCGCTCATGTTATGCCTTATGGCAGACTTTGCCAAAGCTAAAATTCGAACCAGCTTGCCACGATTATTGACTATTTCATAAACCTCATCCACCAGCTCTTTGGTAGCATTATTGGGGTCATAAAAAGTATATTCCACTTTGCTCTTGATGAATTCGTAATCCTCACGACGTGGAAAGGTGCCACCCATGGCATTTTCATATAATCCTGAACTGCCGGTAAGCACCAAGCGATGCACTTTTTTTGGATGTTTGGTAATATAAAGCAAGGCTACATGTCCGCCTAAGGAATTACCGATAAGCGTAAAATCCCTGTATCTCATGAACTTGATGAACCGCCCTACAAAAAGCGAAAGGGTGCTGACATTGGTAAGCAGCAAAGGCATATCATAAATAGGCATCAATGGAATGACCACCTTATACTTTCCACTGAACTTGTCGAGCACTTCTTTCCAATTGCTCAAGGCACCGAAAAGACCATGCAAAAGTATCAAAACAGGCCCTTCGCCTTCCTCTACATATCGATATACTCCCTTTTTCTTTATCTCGATTTCCATAAATTTAATTTGTTCAAAATTACAAAAAATATGGTAAACATGAATTTAGCTATAACACAATAACGTTTTCCAGGCATCAGCTACATGGCCATTGTCGAGATAATTCTTTGCTAAAATATGTATCTCGTGCTCTACCAAAACCCTATCTTGGTTATGAAGTTTCAAGGTATATTGAATGATCTCACTTTCTTTAAAAGTGTCAACTTCTTCTTGGCTTGGCAGGTGTTCCACGTTGCCTAATTGCCCCAAGTTATTACCCGTTAAAATATTGCTGTTTCTGATGGAAGCCGGCAAACTATCCACTCCAATGCCCAATTTTGCATTCGGTTTCTCGACCTTGAACAACGAATCGCCAGAAGCCCGACAATACCAATCGCCTCCCATGCGTGATACCAAATCAATCTTTTGCTGGTCGATGATGCCGTTTTCGTCCAAAATATTTTCATCGATATGTATCATCACCACTTCACAGATAATCAAATTGCCTGCTCCGCCTTCGTGCCCAGTTTCAATGATCTGATTGACTTTGCATTCGAATTGAACCGGAGCTTCCTTGACCCTGAAAGGTTTCACCCTAACGGATTCGATGGGTGTAAAGCCGGCTTTGGTAAACTCGCTGACCCCTTTGGGATATTCAACGCTGGCCAAAGACATCTGCTGAACCATGCTATAATTAACCACATTTATAACCACTTCCTTTATTTCATAAGCGTTTTCGAGGGTGTGTTTGATGGTATTGTCGCGAACCCTTCGGGCAGGAGAAAAGACCAAAATGGGAGGATTGGAGCCAAAACAATTGAAAAAGCTGAAGGGGCTAAGGTTCTGATTTCCTTCCTTATCGATGGTGCTGGCAAAGGCAATGGGCCTGGGAGCTACCGAATGAAGCAGGATGCTATGAACTTTAGCGGTTTTGATGTCTTTTGGGTCTATGGTAAGCATTTTTTAAGGAGAATAGGTTGGTTTTGGGAATTTACAGCTATTTATTGGCCGCAAAAATAGAAAATAGGCGGTTGATACCATATATATAAAGGCTGCTTATTAACAATTCGTTCATCATTAAGCCATAAAACTTAGCAATTATAGGCTAAATATTTGTAGAATGGCACTTACAAAAATGATTATGACATTCTACACGTGACAAATGGCACATGCAAAAATGATAATGCCATTCTACACGTGGCAAATGGCACTTGCAAAAATGTAAGTGCCATTCTACACGTGACAATGGGATTTCAAAAAAGTGACAATGGCATTCTACACGTAGCAATTGGCACTTGCAAAAATGTAAGTGCCATTCTACACGTGACAAATGCCACTTGCAAAAATGATAATGCCATTCTACAAATATTTAGGCAAAATGTTCATTAATTTAGCTTATAGAATCAAAGATATTAAGTTAATTTATATATTTGCATTAGAACATAACAATAAAATGATGCCATGAAAAGCGTAAAAAAGACCATCCTTCTATCTATTTTCTTGGTTTTCAATATTTGGGGAGCAACTAAATCTCAAGCTCAAACCGCCTTTCCTTGCGATGGCAAGCTGTATTTCTTTGGCGATTCATCAGGCATCGGAATGTTGTCTTATATTGATAATTATCCTAATTTCACCACCTCTCATAACGTTTGTCAGATGCCATTCAGTTCCTATAACGCCATGGCTGCCAACCCTGTCGATCATTACATTTACTTTCAAAATGGTGGCAATCTTTATAAATTGGATAATACCTGTACCAGCACTATGGCTTGTTCTGGTTTTGGCAGTCCCGTTCAAGGCTGTTTCGATTATTTGGGTCGATATTGGTATGTAAATGGCAGTTCTGTCAATCGTCTTGATTTATCCACTTGTGTTTCTACAACAATAGGTGCTGTACCAACAGGCAATGGTCTTTGCATTGATTTTGCCTTTAATCCAAGCGATTGCAGTTTTTATTGGGTAGGATCAGACAGCATCTATCAGGTCGATTCTTTGGGAGCCGTCATCAATACCAGAGCAGGAGGTTTTGGTGCAGTGGCTTTGAGCAATACCTTCGGTGGAGTGGCAATTGGGTATAGCAATTATTTTTATGGGATGACCAACAGCAGTGCCATTTTGTATCAAGTAAATTTAACTACAGGAGCAGTAGATTCGCTCTATCAGGTGCCCACAGGAAATACCGGTTATGATATGGCATCATTTCTTTGCAATCCTGTCAATGCCAATTTTGCTGCCAATCCAGATTCCATCTGTCCTGGATTTCCTGTTCAGTTTGTCGATTCGGGTTTTGGATTGAACCATACCGTCTTTTGGAATTTTGGCGATACCCTTTCTGGCAATGCCGATACCTCTTCATTGTTCAATCCTATCCATGTTTATGATAGTGCCGGCACTTATACCGTTAAGCTTATTGTTACCTCCAATCCAGGAACCATGTGCGTACCTGGAGGAATGGACAGCATCACGAGAACGATAGTCGTATATCATTTGCCAACGGCGAATGCTGGAGCAGACCATGCTTATTGTCTTGGCGACAGCGTGCAATTGAATGGTAGCGGAAGTGGTCATTTTCTTTGGAGTCCGAATATCCATTTAAGTTGTGATACCTGTCCAAATCCAATCGCATCAACAACTTCAACAACTACTTATGTTTTGCTCGTTACCGATTCTACTACAGGTTGCTTGAAACGGGATACTGCCCTTATCACCGTTAAGCCATTACCTATCGCTCCAACCATAACCGTTACCGGCTCTATGCCTTTCTGCCCTGGCGATAGCGTCTTGCTGAACGGTACCGGCATTGGTAGATTCAATTGGAGTCCTTCCCTTACATTAAGCTGCGATACCTGTCATAATCCTTATTCATTTCCAAGCATTACAACCACTTATATTTTAATGCTTACAGACTCGGCAACTGGGTGCAGTTCTTTCGATTCGGTTCAAGTTACGGTTCATCCTCCTCCTACCATATCATTGACAGGAAACCATGCCATTTGCTTGGGAGATTCTACCACATTGCACGGATCAGGCAGCGGTAATCTACTTTGGAGTCCTTCCTCAAGTTTAAGTTGCCCAACTTGTCCTGATCCTATTGCTCATCCAAGCATTTCAACGCTTTATCATTTATCAGTAACGGATACTGTTACAGGTTGTATTTCTAAGGATTCCATTCTGTTATCCGTCAATCCACATCCTGCCATTACCGTTTCACATTTCGATTCACTTTGTGTTGGCGATAGTGTAAATCTAAATGGTTCTGCGACAGGAAATTCAGCTTGGTTATGGTCTCCAAGCAATGGATTGAGTTGCAGTAATTGCCCCAATCCTTTCGCCTTTCCCGCATCAGCTTCCTGGTATCTTCTGGTCGTTACAGATACTATTACCGGTTGTTTTTCCTACGACTCGGTTTATGTAAAAGTCAATCCTAATCCAATTCTTATGGTTACAGGAGATTCAACGGTTTGTTTTGGCGACAGCACTTTATTGGTTGCCTCCGGTGGCACTTCCTATCAATGGAATACCGGCCCTACAAATGATACTTTGGTGGCCAACCCAAGTTTTAATTATACCTATTCCGTTGTTGCCTTCAATGGCTTTTGCTATTCATCGGCATCGCATTTCATTAAGGTAATTCCCAATCCTGCTCCTCCCGGCTTCGACACTTCAATTTGTAAAGGAGATGTCATCACCATAAACATTGATGGAAGACCTATCTTGGAATGGTTCGCTAATGATTCATCTACTGTGCCAATTTTCTCAGGATCTTCATTCACAACTCCGCGAATCACATCGGATATCATGACCTATTATATCGCCTCCGATTCAGCTAATTGCAGAAGCAAACTGATTGCAGTGACTATTTTCGGCTTGGATTGTCCCGTTGTTATTCCAAACGTCTTTACTCCAAATGGGGATGGGAAAAATGAGTTCTTCAAGATTATTGCTGATGGATATAATAACTATAGCCTAAAGATTTTTAACCGCTGGGGACAAAAAATGTTTGACAACAATAACAGCGAAGTTCTTTGGAATGGAAAGATAAATAACACAGGTGCCGATGCACCTGACGGCACTTATTTTTACATCTTTTCAGCCAATGACTACAATGAAAACACTGTTGTTTATAAAGGAGGCGTAACGATTATAAGATAAGTGGATGTTAATTTCTTGAATTAAAGTAGTTGTCAAAAGATTCACAATTACTTATCAAGTCATGGTAAAATTCAGAATAATCCGTTTTTAATTTGTTATAAAACAGGTTGTTATTGAAGATCTTTGTTTCAAAATCATCTCCTTTATAATTCCATCTTTCAATAGTGTCAGTTGAAATCAAACGATACTTCTCGCACCGGCCTGCCATGCGTAAACATAAAGCTGCAAATTTTCTGTTTTTACTAGTTGCATTTGCTTTTAGGTAATTGACTTTTGCCAAGTCGCATTGAAAATATTCGTCATCATCTTCAAGGTTTGACTTGTATTCTGAACTTGACCAATAATACCTTTTCATCATCCATGAATTCCCATATTGAGTCATGTTAAGATAACAATTTGCCACCAAAAAGAAATAATAACTTCGATCCTTGTTCATGGGGTCTTCGGCCTTTTTGAGATAGTTTTTCAAAGTTTGAACAATGGTGGTTTTGGTATAATGAACCGTATCCGCTTTCGTTATGGAATGTTCATTGTACATATTGGTATAAAACGGATTAGCGGCCAGATAAACAAGATAAGGCTGATCTTTCGAATGCCAAAAATCATCCTTCACTTTTTGAAAGTAATTTAACGCATTGTCCAAATCATCCTTGCGCATATATTTGGTTCCTAACAAATCATATAATCTGGATATATCCTTCTTCACATTCTCATATTTCCAAACACTGAAAGCATCTGTTTTGTTATTGTTCAAGACATCATCGATAACACTTTTGGTTTGTTCTGGTGTATATTCGGCATCCATGTAAAAGAAATATTCGTAAAAATAATCATCCCTTAATGTATTGTATCCATTCTTGGATTTCCATAAAATCATTGCATCGAACTCTCTTCCAAACACATATTCCGGATGCTTGTCATTGGTGCCGATTTTTGACATAAGCAATGCTGCATCAATCGTATTTCCCTTATATTCCAACTCTCTGGCTACAGCAAATACGAACTTGTAATTGGATGAATCATATTGCCGCATAAGAATGGGCTTGACCGCATCCAAAATTTCTGCCTTTCCATTCTCCTGTTTTGCCGTTAAGCATAAGGCTTTTATGGTTTCCAATTGGTAATACAAGGCCTCCTCTTTCTTCAACCCATTTTGTATAGAACTGATTTCAGTTAAAGAAGAATTATAATTTTCAATCATGAAATAGAGATACGATTTTGCCGTCTTCCAAAGTATCTTGTTTTCTATCTTGTCAAGATTCGCAGAGTTGACAAAGTCCAATAACTTTCTTGCATATTCCCTATCATTCTTTACCCTATCCATGTTCTTGTCCTTTGAATTATTAGAACCCCCATCAAAAGCGGATATAGAAGGGTCGAAATAAGTATAATAAGGAGTATAAATCCAATCCTCCAACTTGTTAATCTCCCGCAACAACAAGAAACTCAAACCATCTGAATGTGTATCCAATACATAAATATTGCTGATGCTTTCGTAAGCCCTTGCCGGGTTCTTTATCCCAGCCAACAACCAAACAGCAGCTTTATCCCTGTTGGTTTTTGCATAGCTCAATGTGCTCTCTATGGCTATCGATTTTTCGTAATGATAATTTGTCATGAACCTTTTATCCGGAGCATTTTGAAAAACCACCGACAACAGATAATTCCTTTCTGGTCCTTCCTGCAATGACAGTGCCTTAAAGTAAAGACTCCAATAATCAATGATGTTTTCAGGTGAATTCGTTCCAAAAAACTCATCATAAAACTTTACAACGTCAGCAGGCTTTTCGTTGTAATAAGAAAGCCGTATGGCAAGAAAGGCATATCGGTGTTTCAAGTCGACATCTTTCAATTCCTTGGCCTTTTCGATAGCCTGACTTATCAGTACCGACCGCTGCGGAAGTCTTGCATATTCGTCGCGTTCCCAAGGGTCGTCTATCATGGAATTCAACTGCTCGCATCGCTTTGCAAATAGCAGATATTGTATTGCATCATAATCCTTGTTCTTGTTGAGAAGCTGAATGAACTTATTCGGATCATTTGGAAAATCAACCTCGTTCTTCAGGAGATAAATAGCTTCATAAACATCCTTCTCTTCCGGTATGTAGTTGTATCTTTTTCGCCACAATTCAATGTTCTGCTTGGTGAGGCTATTCATCATTTCCTTTTGGTACGACGGCTTTATTTCCAAAGACTTTGGAGTGAATATGGCACTTGAATAATAGAAAGGCGAATAGTCGTCGTAATAGAAATTATATGGATTCAAAAGCCGGAACCTGACATCCTCGCCATAAGGATAATTGCCGCAAGCAACTAGGGTTTGGCCTATGCTACTTGCTGAAATCAGTATAAAAAGAAGTAAGCGTTTCATAAGTGTATTTGGAAAGATTCTTGTCGTCGAGGTGGAACAGGGTGATGGTGGCATCATCATCCAAAGAAACATGTTTCTTCAAAATTACGATGGCATCATCAATGGTTTTTTCTGAGACTTCTTCATATTTTATCTTGTCGCCTTCACGAAGGTACAAACTCCCGATCACCACATCTTTATGCACTTCATACCACAGTGGCTTGATCAGTTTCAATGCATCTTTCAATTCACCTTCTTCGGGGTTTATCATGCCGGCAAACGAGTTGTTCTGAAACACCAGCATCCATGAAAATACGGGCAAGGCAATATCGAGCGGCAAGGGATATTTGGAAACGTTTTTCAGATAACTCTCCAATTCCTTGTTGTCCAAAATGGCGTTTTTGTTCTCATTATCCAAGGAGCTAATCAGGTTATAACACATCAATGTAGCCTTGTCAACTGGAGGTATGCCCATTGCAGAAGTATATTTGTAGGGGTATAGCCTTAGTGTGCAAGAGATGGTTTTCTTCGACAGCGATTTCAGGTTTTTCAGGAGGTAAAAATAGTTGTCTTTCGTTTTCGCAGTCCAGTCGCAGTCGATCTGAATTTCCTTGTAATTCTGTTGGTATTTGAAATTTTCGGCATAGTGCTTGTTGATGAGAAAATTGATGTTGTCGGCCAAGGTATCCATGCTTCCTTTCGAGGCACTTCTGAAGACCTCATTCTTGATGAAAACGGTGGGGATGATTTCCATGTTCGTCATCATTTTACAAAAGTTGCTGTCCTTTTTCATTTGATAGTCGTTGTTGTAATCCCAGAAATGCAGCTCCGATTTGGAGATGGGTTTGGCAAAGAACAAGGGGTCTTTCTCCACATCGAAAAACTTGACATACAGCTTTTGGCATTGGGTATGTTTCAGGATGGAATCTTCCTTTTCGGTGAGCTGGTATTGGGCAGATTTCCAGAAATAAAAACCATGCTGAACCTTAGGTGGCGCTGCCTGGTTCTTGCACGAAACCTGGGTGAAGAGCAGCACCAGAATCAACACGGTTCTTATAGGATAAATCATGCTGCAAAATTCTTATTTTTAATGATATTCATACCCCCCCCTATGGATTTATTTGATGAATCAATCGAATTGATGAATAAGACGGTAGTCTTCAATAGTCTTAATCATCATTGGATTTGTTTCTAATTCTGGAGAATATTCAAATAATAATTCATATGATTTGAAATCAAGTTTTAGGGCTGTATTTAAATGTTTAACAGCACCCTTTTCATCTTCCATCCAAAAATAAAATGCTGATTTGAGATAAAAGAAATCGGCAAACATTGGTTGGCCAGCAATTGCCTCATCCAGCTCTTTCAACGCTGTTTCCTTTTGGCCGATATGCCAAAGATATAAGCTATTGATGACAAAATACAGCTCGAAAAGATAAGGGTCTTTTTCTGCTCTCTTCAGCAATTCACCTGTCTTGTCCATATATCCTGCCAGATAATTTGCATAAGCCATATTGCTCAAATAGAAACCATCATCTTTGCCGACGATAGCCATTGCTCGTTCATAATAGGTAATGGCATCGTCAAATAATTTAAGCTTTATAAATGAATGGCCGATACATGCATTGCTATCAATACTGTAATCATCATATTCCAAGGCCTTTAGGTTGGCCTTGATAGACTTTTCATATTGTTTTAATTCATGATGACGCCTACCTATCCAATAATAAAGTATACCTAAATTGCTGGGTGTTTTTTCACCTTCATCATATCCATATAGGGTATCTTCATTGTCTTTCAGATGTTTGATTGCAAGATAATAATACGCTATGGCTTCTTCATCGCGATTCGCCATCGTGCTTTGATGTGCCAGTTGATAATAACATTGGGAATTGGCCGGGTCAAGGCTGATGGAAAATGCAAGGGCATTGTCAGCTTCTTCATCTTGGTCATAGTCATGATAAATCATTCCAAGCCACATCCAGCGATCTGCCGAAGAGGAATCATCTTCTACCATTTTCTTGAAAAAATTCACCCCCTCTCCTTTGGTATTACTATGGGAATATTTATATACATCATAAATGGCCTTCAGCGTATCGTGGTCGCTGTTGAAATTCCTTCGTTCATCATAAAATAACTCCAAAGGCTCCATCTCCTTCATTTTTTTTTTCAAAATGATAGCATAATCATCCTCTATGACGTGAATGAAAGCTAATGAGTCATACCCCAATTTTTCGGCCCTTTTATTGTCTTCATCAAGCAATTCACGGTTTTGCATATTGGCATGACACCTCGACCTGATATCATAAAAAAGTCCATTCGTCAAATGATTCTTTTCTTCCGAATTCAGTAGATTCAATGCTTCTTCGCTTTTGTGACAAATAAGCAACAGGGTCGCTTCCTGCAGCAAATAATCATTGCGATAGGGATTCCGATTTTTCAGCAATTCCAAAGCTTTCAATCCCTTTTCGCCTTGATCTTCCTTGATATAATGATACACCAGTTCCTCCAACGTTTCCGTCAGAAAATATTCCTCATTGCCATCCTCCAGCATTTGTTCAAACCTCTTTATCGTTGCTTCCATTTTTCTTTTTTTAATTATATTCAGAAATTATTGCTTATCCATTCTCCAATTATCGTTCATCAATTTCAACACGGTTCTTATAGGATAAATCATGCTGCAAATCCATTTATCAATGAATATCCCTTGCTTCATTCCATTCAAAAAACCTTATTTCAGACGAGAGCTGGCGTTCAAAATGGTTAAGCCGATGACTTCCTTGTTTTCATAACGGATGATGATTTCATCTTCGGTCATTTCGGTATCATCAGCCTGATTGGGCTTTTTGAATTGAAGATACAATACATCCGCCTCGGTATCATAAGATGACCAAACGGTTTTGTGCTTTAAAAAGTAAGGCAATAAACTCTGAATCTCTTTTAATTCTGCTGTTTCCATAATATTTTTTTCTTAATGAATTCTTGTTCCTTTTTTGAAATGTATGCGGTGATGATAAATCCATCCTCACTGCTGGTTTCCTTATAGATGACGATGACGAATTTATCCAACCCTTCCTTAATCCTCCTGATGGCAATCTGCGCATCATTGATTCCTTCATAAATCACATCAGGGTTTTCAAGAGTTTCCAGAATCTCGTAATAGTAATCTGCCACCTCGGGATGACCTGTTGTGATATGCATCCATCGTTCGGGTGTCATACGAATTGGTACCTTGTTTTTTGAAATTGCCGTATCCATTTTATCCGTGCAAAAATACTATAAATATAATTATCAATTTTAAATGATACCCCTTCCTTCAAAAAACTGATATTAAATGATCAAAGCAATCCCCTCACTCCTTTTCGGCTTCAGCCTTGCGTCTGTTCATTTCATCGCGCCAGGCGTTATCTGAAACTATTTGAGAGTTGCGCCATCGGGGAAATTTATGATTATCTTTTACCAGGTCAAGCATTTCTTGATCGGTATAATTTTTAAATCGCTCGGTACATTCATCATATATCCGTTTTAACCGTTGTTCTTCGGTGATGATTTCGGGTTCGGGTGCTGCTGCTGTTTTCTTTTTTGTTGCCATGATAAGTTCTTTTTTATGATTTGTTTGGTGATAAGATTTTTTCGACCTCCTCCTCATTTGCAAACCCTATGCCAAAGAACAATCATTTCCATTTTATCACTTCTTTTCCCCTTCTTCCTTCTTTTTCTTTATGGCAAATTGATATTTGATGCCTACATTGAAACCGATATATGAAAAGTCATTAATACTTCCATCAATTGTTGTTGGAACTGATGTAATGGGAAGAAGGTAATAAGGATTTGCTGATGCACTTCGAGATAAATTAAATTCCTTTTGAGATACACTTAGCAATCCTAAAGAGTCAATACCATTGAATATATATTTAGTCAATTTCCCATGTGTTGGACTCCACTTCAAAGAGGTATAATTCAAATTAAAAAGAAAAGAAATATTATCATATACGTGGAATTCCATGCCACCTGATATTTTGAAACCTAAACTACTACCGCCATATAAATACAAACTTGTATTCCGTGTATAATTATATAGTGAATATTTGGTTGTTATTGTTGCTTCGTTGGTAATCGAACCTCCTGTCAAAATAGGCATTCCAATACTAATATACGGGCTTAGATAAATACGACGTAAATTGTATTTTATAATGGGTGTAAAGCACCATGTCTTGGCAGAAGAAGAAATATTAAATGCTGCTTCATAGACATTATGATACCAATTTGTTCCTGCCCCAGTCAAAACTACCGATGAAAAATAGGAACCTTCTATTTCAAAGAAAAATTTCTTTGAAATAGCATAACCTGCAGTTCCTCCATATCTAATACCGGTTCCATAAGTTACATATCCAGGCATTAATAAATGAAGTATCGGATAATAATCTGTTGCATTACTGGAATTACCAATAAATACGCTGGGGTCACTGTCTGTACTAAACCCCGCATTTAAACTGACATAAAATTTCTGTCCGAAGCCATTCATGCTCATCAAACAAAAAACCATCATCACCCATTTTTTCATTCAGCAAATATACCTATTTAACTTTGCAAACCACAAAATCCTCTTTCCATCATCAAAAATAAAAAAAACCGGTTTTCGGGAGTTTAATACGGGAAAACGACTTTTTGGCGGGGCTAAATATCTCGGCGGAGAGACTTTTGTACCAAGATACTCGACTTTCGGTACAAGATATTCGACTTTCGGTACAAGATATTCGACTTTCGGTACAAGATATTCGACTTTCGGTACAAGATATTCGACTTTCGGTACAAGATACTCGACTTTCAGTACAAGATATTCGACTTTCGGTACAAGATATTCGACTTTCGGTACAAGATACTCGACTTTCGGTACAAGATATTCGGCTTTCGGTACAAGATATTCGACTTTTGGATGGATAATTAATTTATTAGTTTGGGTTCAATAAAAAATCCCGCCGAGGCAGGATTTTCTATCTTGTAAATGGGGGTTACAACTATGAATTTAATTCGCTCTTCGTTGAATTACATCGCTCATTCCTGTACCGCCTGTGGCATCGATTATCTGATGGCGGAAAGAATATAAAATCCCTGGTGTCAAGCCTGTAACTAACGTATTTGCATCAACAGTACCTTGAATTCTAACCCAATCGATACTATTTATGCTTTGCCACCATTCGTGAAATGCGTGGTGCGGGGCAGCAGGTCCTATGAGTGCGATACTTCCCGCCGCTATGCCTGGATATCCATCAAACACTTGCTCACTTCTACCTCCCACACCTTGAACCACGCAGCCGCAACTCTGGATTATCACTATCTGGTTGCCGAGAACGGATACATCAGCCGCTGCTTGAATTCGTAACAGATAAGCCTTCAAAGTTTTGTTCATCACTTCATAAGCCAAGTCCTTGGCTGCACCATGGGCATCTTCGTAAGTGTTTATTTCGGTTCCTAATGTGGCTATTTCGGGAGCGGTGAATGGAACCAAAAGATTGCCTGTAATTCTGGTTTTGATGTTTCTCGCCTGGGTAGTTATTTCACTTGCCGTTTTGCCTAAGGCCAATCTTGCAGTGATTACTTGTCCGGTGCTAGGCAGGGTGGTCATCATCACCATGTTGCCGGCTCTGTTTCGGCCGAAATAGGTGATTGGGCATAATACAAAGTTGATGTCCTGATATCTTTCGGTGCCTTGAAATCGCTTCACGAACAGCCTGTTGGCATGGGTGTTTGCGAGATAGACATTTCTTAAATCGGCCACCGACTGGGTGACCACTCTCTTCATCCGTACATACCACACAAGGCATATCACGAATAGTCTTACTTTGTTAAAATTCAACATGATTTTAATTTTTTAAATGATTTTCAAATGCTTGCATTCTTTCTGAATGAATGACCAAGCAAAGGAAACTTATGAAAAACTAAAACCTTTGTTATGGACTAAATTCGGGATATTCGGCTAAGAAATCAGGAAATTCGGCGCTTTTGAAAGAGAATTGAAGTATTCTCTCCAACTGCTGACCTTTGATTTCTTGACATTACGGAGCATGTCTCGGCTTGGCTCTATCAGCACCAGGTCGTCCATCAATATCGTGTTCAAATTGAAATCATCGTCGGCAGATATATGGTTTACATTGATCATTCCGCTCTGATGCGTTCGGATAAAACCGGCATTCGGAAAATCATCCAACAGATTCTGAATGCTGCGAGGGGTATAATAATATTGGTTGTTGGCAAAATAGACATGCACCCCGTTATGGGCCACCGTGCAGCGGATAACATTCTCGGGTTTGCACCACTTGAAACCGGTAGCCGTCCTCACCTTCACGCCTTTTATCTCTTCGTCAAACAGCTCCACATCGGGCAGCAGCGCAGGGAGGGATTGCTTCACGCTTTTCACCTTGGCATCGTTATACACCTTGTCGAACAAGGATTTGAAACGATCCAATTGCCAGTCGCGCTCCACCACATTTCCGCGATGATGCAAAGGGAAAGGGTTTTTATAATAACCGTTTTCGAACACCACCAATATCTCGGCATCCACCTGCAAACACGCCAAAGTAAGGGCAAACCCGATGTCCTCGTCCCTATAAATGCAGATGATGACCACCCAAGGAGCATGGTGGCTGATGGCCTCTATGGCATCTTCCTCAAAGGTACACAGCTTGTCGAAGCCAAGCGGATGAATGGTGCCGCATAGCTTGCGGGATAGCAGCTTCCCCTTTTGTTCGTCCGTATCAAAAATGATGACTTTGGCCATAGTGTGTTTTAATTTGTGCGGGCAAAACTAAGCATTATAATCGGTTTGACAGTTTATAATGTAAATATTTTCAATGCATTTTGCAATCTTGATGACCAAAAACGGAGTGGGCATGCTGTCGAAATAGGTATTGTGCGAGGCATCCATCATCAGTATCGATGATACCTATATATATAGGCCATCATCAGGAGCTCATGTTAAGGCAAGGTAAATAAAGAAGGTGGTTTTATATTGTAAAGGTTAGATTTTGCAATAAAATTATTGATTTTTCTTGGAGGTTACAAATTTTTTATAATTTAGCCGCCTCGAAAAATTATAGAATAAGGCAATAAAAATTATCCTTTCCAAGTTAATAAAATCTAAAAAGTAAAAATACTAAATACAAATTAAAATGAGCAAATCAAATGAATCGTCAAGCAGCCTCCGTTCCATGTTCGCTGCAATTGTAATTCCGGTAGCTTTCGTAGTTGCCTTTGTTATTTATGCATTTGTCCTTGGCGATCCTTCGCATTTTCAAGGCGGTAATCCAGAAAACAATCCTGTAAACGGTGATATCATGGGTATCATCCATAAGGGAGGTATTATCGTACCTATTCTTATCGGTATGCTTTTATTGGTGGTCACCTTTTCTTTGGAAAGGTTGTTCACCGTTGCAAAAGCTAAAGGAAAAGGAAGCGTAGAAGGTTTCGTAAAGAACATCAGAGGTTTTCTTGCTTCTGGCGATATCAATGCTGCTGCTGCTGCCTGCGACAAACAACAAGGCTCTGTAGCCAATGTTATCCGTTCCGGCTTGGGTAAATACAAGGAAATGGAAAACGAGCATGCATTGGACAAAGAAAGAAAACTGCTTGCCATCCAAAAAGAAATCGAAGAGGCGACTCAGTTGGAATTGCCGATGCTGGAAAAGAATTTGGTTGTGATATCTACCATCGCTTCCATCGCTACACTTATGGGACTGTTAGGAACCGTATTGGGTATGATCAAGGCGTTCCAAGCTCTTGCTCAGGCAGGTGCTCCTGACGCCATCAAATTATCTACAGGTATTTCTGAAGCACTTATCAATACTGCATTCGGTATCGGTACTTCAGCATTGGCTATCATCATGTACAATTATTTCACCAGCAAGATAGATGGTTTGACTTATGGTATAGACGAAGCTGGATTCAGCATCGTAAATACGTTCGCTGCCAACTACAAGGAGAAATAAGAAGTACTTTCCAATTAACTTAAACAATTAAGTAATGCCAAAAGTAAAACCGCATAGAAGTACGCCTTCATTGGATATGACTCCGATGGTTGATTTGGCTTTTTTGCTGGTCACGTTCTTCATGCTTACCACCAAATTTGCTCCAGAAGAACCGGTTCAAGTGGATATGCCAAAGTCTCATGCCAACTTCCGTTTGCCTGATACTGATATCCTTACCTTGACGGTTTCTAAAGATGGAAAAGTGTTTTTTGGTTTGGACGGACAAGGAACAAGACAAACATTATTGGCCAATATGGGTAATGCCAAAGGTATCAAGTTCACCCAGGAACAAGCAAAACGCTTTGCCGTATTGCCTAGCTTTGGACTTCCAATAGGCCAATTGCAGAAATATTTGGATATGGATGCCGAAGAAAGAAAAGCCATAACTCAACCAGGCATTCCTACCGATTCGTTGAACAATGAATTGAGTGATTGGATTTTGTATTCACGACTTTCGAATCCAAAGATCAGGATAGCGATCAAAGGAGACAACGATACCGATTTTCCGGTCATCAATAAAGTCATTGAAACATTGAAAAGCCAGGATGTCAACAGGTTTAACCTGATTACCAATCTGATAGCGGAACCGAATTCTGAACCTGAAAAATAAGAAAAAGATATGTCAGAAGTACAACAGCAGGGCAAACCGGCAAAAGGTGACCATAAGGTAAGGAGCAAGAAACAATCCACCAAGATAGATATGACTCCTATGGTTGATTTGGCATTTCTTCTCTTGACTTTCTTTATGCTTACCACCACTTTTGCCAAGCCTAAGACCATGGAAATAGCGGTTCCTGAAAAGCCAAAGGATATGTCCAAGCCACCTGAAGTGAACGAAAAGAGGGTTATGAACCTTATCTTAGGGGAAAAGGATAAAGTTTTTTGGTGGATGGGAATTACCAAACCAGAAGTTAACACTACCAATTTCTCGAAAGAAGGTATCCGTAAAGTGGTGTTGGAGCAAACAAGAAATGTAGGAGCAATAATGAAAGGCCTGGGAAAGGATCCTGACAAGTTCCCGATGGTAATACTCATCAAGCCAGTTGACAAGTCGAAGTTCAAGAACTTTGTGGATATCATGGACGAGATGAAGATAACGCAATCCAAGATTTATGCATTGGTTCCCATTACGCCTGATGATTTGGCATTGATTAAGGATAAATAGATTGATGATTTTATGGAATTATATCATGTAATGCATCTTTAAAGAAAAAAAATGGAAAGTAAAACATCAATATTCAACGATTGGGGCAACGAAATATCCGCTGGCAGAAACAACATCGTTTTTGAAACCAGAAACAAGGAATACGGGGCCTATTACCTTCGAATGTATTATGGCAAAAGAGCCATCAATGCATTGCTCATGGCCTTATCCATTTTCATCATTCTGTTGGCCATACCTTATATTTCCAAACTCCTTGATGAGAAAAACAAACTGAAAGAAACGCACAGGTCGAAAGATATCGTTACTGAATTGGGTCCTCCTCCTCCGATGGAAAAGGAACTCCCTCCTCCTCCGAAATTGAACATTCCAAAACAGATAGAACAGGTCCGTTTTGTGCCGCCAAAAGTGGTTATCAAGCCAGTGGAAGAGCCAGAATTGCCAAAGAATACCGATCCTCCGAAGCCTACTGCTCCTGATACCAAACCAGGACCCGATACCAGCGTATATGTTCCGCCTTCCAATCCTATTCCTCCGCCAAAAAAGCAAGAACCCTACACTTATGTAGAGCAAATGCCTACCTTCCCTGGTGGTGAAGAGAAGTTGTTCGAGTTTCTTTCAAACAACCTGAAATACCCTCCTTTTGCTCGTGAAAACAACATTACAGGTACCGTTTTCTTGACTTTTGTTGTGAGTGAAGAAGGTAGAATTTCTGAAGTTCAAGTGTTAAGGGGAATAACTGGTGGTGCTGTTTGCGATGCTGAAGCAAAGCGGGTAGTAGAATCCATGCCTCCTTGGAAACCTGGAAAGCAAAATGGAAGGGCAGTACCAGTAAGATACAATCTTCCTATCAAGTTCAAATTGAATTAAGATTCGATAGCATATGAAAAGGCCCCTGAATTCATTTTCAGGGGCTTTTTTCTTTTAATGGTGGCCGCATTCATAAACTGGTTAGGGTTAATATCCAAACGAATTATCTTTATCTTTGCAGAATGAAAACGTTGCGAATGCTTCTTCCCCTGTTCTTCCTTGCTTTCACTGCCAATGCACAAAGCTTTAAGGTCATTATAGACACAGCCGAATATAGTATCAGGGAGGTTGACAGTGCTTATTTTACAAAGCATCAGATAAAACCTGATTATAAATATGAAGATGATACCGACAAGGTTAAGAAGGAAGGAACTGAGCTTATTTTGCCTCTTAACAACGGTAAAAAAATGTCGTTATGGGACAATACCTGGAGTGGTGATGTGTTTTATTGCGCGAATAGCTATGTAGGCGAATATAAACGGTTGGGATTGCATCTTATACAATATGATGGCCCATTTAAAGAGACGAAGTTTGTTTTGCTCAATAAGGAAACATTGGAAACAGATACGATAACCGAAATTCCTTATTTCTCTCCTTCTAACCAATACTATGCTTTTTGCAGCGCTTACAAAAAAAAGGGAACCAAAGAAATCGGTTTTAAGGATAATAAAACGAATAAAAAGGTATGTGTGAATTTTAATGAATTCCCGATGGTATTTGGCGTATGGACAGCCAATGATTCTTTCATTCTCTGCAAGATAAAATATGTAGGCACTACCAATAAAGCTAAAATTACCAATTATTACCTCGTAAAAATAAAGCAATAGATGAAAATTCAACAACTCACATATTATTCCTAATTTTGCCTAATAAATAATAAACACAATGAGCACCGCAGACATAAGACAGAAGCTATTCGAATACATTAGGTTCGCCGATGAGAAAAAAATTAAGGCCATCTATGTGATTCTTGAAGATGAAATAGCGGAAAAACATGAACAATGGTCAAAGGAATTCGAAGATGAAATACTTCGGCGAATTGATGATTTTGAATCGGGCAAAGACAAAGGTATAAGCCGGAAAGAGGTAACCAAGAAAGTAGCTGACTTGGCAAAGAGAAGATGATGGGTGAAGATAGATTTGTGATCATATACAATACTTTTGCAGAAAAGGAATATATTGAATCTCAAAAATGGTACAATGAAAATCAAGCAGAGCTCGGAAATGATTTTATTAAGGAAGTGGAGGATGTTTTAGACTTAATGGAAAAGAATCCTTATGCTTTTCAATTAAAGAAGCATCAGGTTCGGGAGGCTCCCGTTAAAAAATTCCCATTCCAAATAGTCTATAAAATTTATCCTAGTAAAAAGGAGATTCTCATCATTTCAATTTTTCATACCCATCGCAATCCAAAGGAAAAACATAAGCGGAAATAGATGAAAACCCGCTTCACTCACTTGCTTCTTCCCCTGTTATTCTTGGCTTTTAATGCCAATGCCCAAAACTTTAAGGTCATTGAAGAAACCAAAGACTATATATTAAAGGAGTGCGATAGTGCTTATTATTATACTCATGGAATAGAACAGAAGGATGAATTTGAATACGACACAACATTAATACATCTGAATGAAATGGTACCTTATGTTCTTATGGATGACGGAAAAAAGCAAGCGATTTTCGAATATAATTGTCTTCAAAAAAACAACCCAAATTTTAATGTCAGGTATTTGGTGAATAAAAGGTCGGGGTATTATTTATATAGCTATACAGATGGGAATAAAACTTCATATGAATTGATAAACAAGAGAAATGGTAAAAGTGAACGATTGGAATGTAACAAACCTTTATTCTCACCGGACAATCTGTTTTATGCATACAACATTGACTGTTATAAAACTGGTGGTAATAAAGTTTTTTATAAAAATACTAAATCAAAAGGGGCAGTAGGCTTCTCATTTTTTAGTGGTGCTCCAATGGGATTAAAATGGATTAATAATTATTCTTTTATGTTTTGGGCAGCTCCAGATAACCGTGAAAACTCTTATTTGAATCTTAAGAAATATTACCTCGTAAAAATCAAGCAATAGATGAAAACCCGCTTCACTCACTTGCTTCTTCCCCTGTTCTTCTTGGCTATTAATGCCAATGCCCAAGACTT
>CAIWCG010000030.1 GCA_903911135.1 uncultured Bacteroidota bacterium | reverse complement strand
CGTTTGCATTTACCCCCTCACAAGTTCATTTGCACCTTGATGCATTTGCATTTACCCCCTCACAAGTTCATTTGCCCCTTGATGCGTTTGCATTTACCCCCTCGCAAGTTCATTTGCCCCTTGATGCGTTTGCATTTACCCCCTCACAAGTTCATTTGCTCCTTAATGCGTTTGCATTTACCCCCTAATAAGTTCATTTGCCCCTTAATGCATTTGCATTTACCCCCTCACAGGTTCATTTGCTCCTTTTGATACTATATATATAGGTATGTTTTCGAGTGAGATATGGATAATGGGAAAGATTTTACTATTTTTGCTTCTCAAATTATTCTTAACAATCTTGAAAAAATCATTAATAATCTTAATACTATTTACGCTTTATAGTAGGACATTTGCTCAATCAGGCGTAAATATGCCATTAGAAGAAAGATGGGTTAAACCATTAATAGAACAATCTGCAATTATTATCGAAGGTGTTTTAATAGAATCTAAAACAATTTTGCATTCAACATCTGATAGTGGAGGAGAAAAATATATTTATTGTATCATTAAACCAACAAAATTTTTTAAAGGCATCATTGATTCAATAAAAGCTTTTGAGGTTTATATTGGGAAAGATCCATATTTAATAAATATGGCTATCTCCTATCAAGATGGTTCATCAATGCCAAATTATGGCATTTTCTTTCTTTCGGATGAAACTATTTTGCCTGACTTTGTAAGTCCTATTCCAAACACAAGAAGCGTTAATTTCATATCTACAATTGGTTATAATTATACCTCACAAGAAATAACACAAAATTTTTTTAAGGATAAATTTAACCTGAAACCGATTGCTACTTTTGTAATTCCAAATTTGGAGCTCTTAAAATCTGGTGGGGGTATAGATTTTAGAAAGAAAAAGAATGAGTAAACAACCTGTAGATAGTATTTTCTTGCTTTATCATTAATAATAATGCCGCTATAATAGCCACCTTTCGTGGCCATCATAGCAGCAAGGAAATCATCACGCAGAAAAGATTTGTTATATTTGCAATCAAATAAATAAAAAGTTCAAAGATGAAGACCGCAAATTATTCTAAAGAAACCAGAACCGTCATCGAAATCCTTGAAGGTCTCCCGGCTGCCAAAAGAAAGCATCTGTTGGAGAAAATATTGGATTTGAACCTAGAACAGGAAAGCGAAAACAACTGGGATAATCTGCTCGAATCATCGCCTGACCCCATGATAAAGATGGCTAAGAATGCCCTGCGAAACCATAAAGGCGGGCATAGCAAGCCTACCAAAATATGAAGTCTTTCACCGTTGATTCCTTTTGGGTGAGCTTCGAGAAACTGCCAGAAGATGTTCAGCAAACTGCACGAAATAAATTTGAGATATGGAAAGAATATCCTTTTCATCCATCCTTGAAATTCAAGTGCGTCAATACAAATCATGATATCTGGTCTGCACGGATTTCACGCGATTATAGAACGCTTGGAGTCATGCACGGAAAAGAAATCGTTTGGTTTTGGATCGGCTCCCATACTGATTATAACAGATTATTGAAGCAATAATACGTTATTATTACCTTACGTCTTGCCGATTATCTTACAAATGACATCCTGCCGCTATAATTTCATCCGTTTCGGGGCCATCATAGAGGCAAGGAAATCATCACGAAGAAAAGATTTGTTATATTTGCGGTATGAATACACATACTTATCGAATACTTTTAAGCAAAGAACCTGAAGGTGGATATACCGTTAAGGTGCCTGCTTTGCCAGGTTGCATCACCTTCGGGCAAACCGTGGATGATGCCATAGAACAAGCCAAAGAGGCCATCTCGCTCTATATCGAAAGCCTCGTGGCCCATGGCGAAAAGGTGCCTGATGACAAGGATACGCTGGAGTATTCGCTCACCTTGACGGCATGAGCGACATCCCTGTGCTGTCGCAAAAGGAATTAATAAGATTATTGAAACAAATGGGATACATTTTAGACCGCTCGAAAGGAAGCCATCAGGTTTTCTATCATCCCACCTCGAAGAAAAGGGTCATCGTGCCCATGCATAACAAGGATTTGCCGAAAGGAACCTTTTATGCCATCTTGAAACAAGCCGGAATGGATAAAAATGAATTGTAGGAATAAAAAAATCCTCAACCTGCATCTGCAAATTGAGGACTCTATTGGTAGCGGGGGCAGGACTCGAACCTACGACCTTTGGGTTATGAGCCCAACGAGCTACCAACTGCTCCACCCCGCACTATATCTTGGTATTTCACACTTTCAAACCGCCAATCGGATAACGATATATCCTTAAAAATTTGGGCTGCAAAGATAATATTTGTTTCTTTGCAAATTACAAAAACATAAAAAATATTTTAATGAAACACTTTTCAGGCTTTGTTAACATCATCGGAAACCCCAACGTGGGCAAATCGACCTTGATGAATTTATTGGTGGGAGAATCCTTGTCCATCATCACGCCAAAGGCACAGACCACTAGGCGTTCGATACGGGGTATCGTAAATGGGGAGGACTTTCAAATCGTGTTTACGGATACTCCCGGCATCCTGAAACCGAACTATTTGTTGCAGGAAAACATGATGAAATTTGTCAATACTGCCATGGAAGATGCAGACGTAATCCTGTTCGTAACCTCCATAAATGACCATTTTACCGACGAGGAATTCATCCAAAAACTGAATTCGGTGAAGATTCCAATCATTTTGATCATCAACAAGATCGATTTGACCACGCAGGAAAAACTGGAGTCCTTGGCGGATAACTGGCGGATGAGAATAAAGAATCTGAAGCAGATAATTCCGGTTTCGGCCTTGGCAAAGTTCAATGTTGAAACGGTTATCGGCACCATCACCAAGTTCTTGCCCGAATCTCCTGCGTATTTTCCTCCTGGCGAATTGACGGATTTGTCTCAGCGGTTCTTTATTTCGGAGATGATCAGGGAGAAGGTCTTCATCAATTATCAAAAGGAAATTCCATATGCCACCGAAATCATCATCGAGTCGTTCAAGGAAGAGGAGACGATCGTGCGCATAAGGGCGGTGATTTATGTAGAGCGGGAATCGCAAAAGGGAATCATCCTGGGGCATAAGGGTGAAGCCATCAAGCGTGTTGGGATACAGTCGCGAAAGGATATGGAGAAGTTCTTGGGCAAGAAGGTTTTCTTGGAGATGTTCGTGAAGGTAAAGGAGGACTGGCGCAACAACAAGAATGTGATGCGGGAGTTCGGATACGACGAATAGCAGAGCCATTTTCAGTTGAAATGACTTGCCTTGATTGGGCAAGGTTTTGTTCAAGGCAGCGTTTCTTATAGGCTCCAAATGGGCACCATTTTCCTGACCCATAGTTAATTTCGTATCTTTGCGCCAAGAATAAATATAAAAATGAGTAATATAGTAGCTATTATTGGGAGGCCTAATGTTGGGAAATCGACATTTTTCAATCGTTTGATTCAGTCGAGAGAGGCGATAGTGGATGAGGTTTCGGGTGTAACGAGGGACAGGCATTATGGCCATGTGGATTGGTGTGGCAAAGAGTTTTCGGTTATTGATACGGGTGGATACATTCATGGGTCGGGTGATGTTTTTGAAGGAGAAATCCGCAAACAGGTGATGATTGCGATTGAAGAGGCGGACATACTGGTTTTTATGGTGGATGTAATTACCGGCATCACAGATTTGGATTTGTCAGTGGCAGATTTGGTAAGGAAGTCGGGCAAGAAATCGATTTTGGTAGCTAACAAGGTGGATAACAGTGCACGAATAAATGATTCGAATGAGTTTTATCGCTTGGGTTTGGGCGAGGTGTTTTGCATTTCATCAATAAATGGCAGTGGTACTGGCGAACTGTTGGATAAATTGACGGGGATGTTCGACAAGGAACATGTGGATGAAACCAAAGGCCTGCCTAAGTTTGCAATTGTAGGACAGCCTAATGTCGGTAAGTCTTCCTTTCTGAATACCTTGATAGGAGAGGAGCGAAGCATTGTGACAGCCATAGCAGGGACAACAAGAGACAGCATCAATACTCGATATAATGCTTTTGGCTTTGATTTTTTATTGATCGATACGGCAGGATTGCGAAGGAAAACAAAGGTGAAGGAAGACATTGAATTTTATTCTGTCATGAGAGCCATCAAGTCCATTGAAGAAGCTGATGTGTGCATCCTGATGATAGATGCAACGCAAGGAATGACATCGCAGGACATCAATATATTTCACCTTGCTGACAAGAACAAAAAGGGAATCGTGATATTGGTGAACAAATGGGACTTGATAGAGAAGGAGACCAATTCGACAAAGGTTTATACGGATTTGATAAAGGCAAAAATTTCACCGTTTATTGACATCCCCATCATCTATGTTTCGGTGCATGACAAACAACGGATTCACAAGGCCTTGGAGACCGCATTGAAGGTTTATAAAGGCAGGACGGAAAAAATTCCGACTTCGAAACTGAACAAGATTATGCTGCCTATCATTGAGCATACGCCTCCACCAGCTGTGAAGGGGAAAAACATCAAGATAAAATACATTACCATGCTTCCTTCGAAGACTCCTTCATTTGCATTTTTCTGCAACATGCCTCAATATATCAAGGAGGGATACAGAAGATTTTTGGAAAATCAGTTGCGTGATAAATTCGATCTTTCCGGTGTTCCTATTTCCATCTATTTCAGAGGGAAAGACGAGGATGAGGATTAAATCGAACCAATATCAAGTTATTATAAGTCGATAATCAGATTCTGCTTTGATTTTAGTTTAGATGGGTCTATCTCATTTATCAAAACTATTATTTTAAGTGTCTTGAGCTCCTGCAACAAAGACTTGGCATCGAAGTCCTTGTTTGTGTTTTTAATTACCAGAAAGTAATCATATTTATCCATTTCAGGAATAAGGACAGTACGAGTACTTTTGTTGCCAACAACGATATAATGAATATTGTCCTTGTTCTCGAAAGTGAACATGGTAAACTCAGAACTCTCCTTGTTTTTTTGGTCAAAGAAAACCAAGTCATCCAATTTTTTCAAATCTATGTCGAGTTTGTTATTGATGGCATGAACCAGCATGTAATCCCTGTTATAGCATGAGATTCCATACATTATAAAATCATAATCATATACCAACCCGAGTTTCTTTTTTGCCATTTATAATGGAAATAATTTCATTGATTTGATGACGCTAAATTATAAAAAATAAAAAGCCCGATGATCAATTCACCGGGCCTTTAATTTAATGTTTAGGAATAATTACTTCTCTAAAGTAATCTTTGTATTGCTGCCATTTGGGTCCGTCAATACAAGTTTATTAGCAGTAACTTCGGTAATGGTCAAAGATTCTTCCTTGTCTTTGCCTTCTTCTTTGGTAACAAGTTTAGTTCCATCCTCATTCAGTTTCCAAGTCATTTTAGAAACCTTTCCCATCATGCTTACTTCCATCGAGCCATCTTTTTTAATGTCGAAATAGGCAGTTTTTTTCATTTCAGCCATCATTTTGTCAACCATTTCCTTTTGTTCAGCAGGGATTTCTTTGCCATCACTGATGTCGCTTACTTTCCATTTTGCAGCTACCATGTCTGCTTTGCTGCCTTTGCAGGCGAATAATCCTGCTATCAATACAACGGCGAGGAAATAACTTAGTACTTTTTTCATGTTTAATTTTATTTAATGATTTATAATTTATTTAACGATGCAAATATAGAAATATCCTATAAAACCAATCCTTTGCTATACAATGCTTACATTATCATCATCCAAAAGCTTCTCTCCTCTGAACTTCAAAAACACTTGAGCAACCGTCAAGACATCCTTTTGGCAATATTTCACAATCCTTTCAAGATCTTTTTCCTTATAATAAACCGAGTAAACCATGCTTCCGTCAATATCATCCTTAGGTGTATCTATATTGAATATCGCCGCCAACAAATTCAAGGAGGTATAGCTTTTATAATCGCCGAATTTCCATAATTCCATGGTGTCGATCAGATTTGATTCCCATGGTTTCTTGCCAGCAATATCAAGTATAGATGGAATCTTGATGCCATTTATCAAGGCTCTTCTGGCTATAAATGGATAATCGAATTCCTTGCCGTTATGAGCGCAAAGAAAGTTATCCTTTTTATTATAATGATGATTTAGAAGATTAAAGAAATCCTTTAAAATCAGTATTTCGTCATCACCGGCAAAGGAGGTGATTCGGAAAGTCTGTCCATCGCCGGTTCGTTTGAAATAGCCCGCCGAAATACAAATTATCTTGCCAAACTCAGCAAATATTCCGGCACTCCTATAAAACTCATCAGCTGTTTCATTTTCCTTTCTTCTTTGAAGCGTTTTATGTTCCCAAAGCTTCTTCATCCTGTCAGGCAAATTATCAAAAGTGGGCTCACTGGGGACCGTTTCGATATCCAGAAACAGGATGTTTTCTATGTTTATATTGTCAATCATTTCGATAATATGATGCCCCGTTTTCCAATCAAAGGTAGTGTGGTCAAATTTTTCTCCACTATGGTTTCAGCCTCGAAAACAAACTTCTTGTCGTAGATGTTTCCATTTAAGAAGAAGCTTATCCAAAACTCATTGTTCAGAACAAAAAGATTATCCATAATAGGTTCGACCAAGGCAAAGGAATGTGGCTCCACATCACCCAAAAGATGCCTTAAGGCACTGGTTTTCACTTCCTCGCCAAGCACAGAGCCATATCCTTTCGAGGTTACCAGCACCGTTTCCAGCGTTTCATCCTTCATATTGATGAAATATACATTCCATATTTTTTCAGCCAGTTCATTTTCTTCTTCAACTATCGCTATCTCAACATTTTCAACCTTCAATTCAGGAATATCCTTCAGCATATCGTCTTATTATTTATTGATTTCATCGGCAAAAATAGAAAAACACCACGAATGGAGAGTGTTCAAGCAGTCCATTTATCAGGAATAAATTCAATTATTTGCCTAAAAACCAAAATCCTTTCTCCGGGTATCATTCGAAGAAAGGATTTTAACAGGATTATTTGTTGTGGAGAATATCGGAGTCGAACCGACGACCTCTTGCATGCCATGCAAGCGCTCTAGCCAGCTGAGCTAATTCCCCGTCTGCTGGGCGCAAATATAGAAAATTACTTAAAAACAAAGTATCGTTGTTTTTCTGCCAGCTATAAAGAGGCAAATCACTCAAGAATAATTAAATTTTTTAGGGCTATTATTGATATTTGACAAAAAGACGGCGATAACATCCATTGCGACGGTCATAACATCCATTGTGACGGTCATAACATCTATTGTGTCGGTCATAACATCCAATGTGACGGTCGTAACATCCAATTGGGCGGTCGTAACATCCAATGTGACGGACGTAACATCCAATGTGACAGTCATAACATCCAATTGGGCGGTGTTAATGTCCAATGTGACGGACGTAACATCCAATGTGACGGTCATAACATCCAATTGGGCGGTGTTAATGTCTCCTGTGATTTTAGTTTTTACTTATTCTCCTTATAAATTCAGGATTTTTATTGATGATTCCTTAATAATTGCATCGCTTTTGGCGAGCCATCATGAAGAAATCATCTATCTATTTATCCTTATCCTGATTGAAATAATCGGACACCAACTTGGCTTTCGCCTTGCCAATGATTTCCTCCAGTTCCTCCAAGGTAGCCAGTTTTATCTTCTTGACGGATTTGAAATGAGCCAGAAGTTTGTCTGATATGGTCGTTCCGATGCCGGCTATTTGGGTCAATTCGGTTTTGATTGTGCCCTTGCTCCGTTGGTTTCTGTGGTGCGTTATTCCGAACCGATGGGCCTCATCGCGCAATTGCTGAATGATGCGGAGGGTCTCACTTTTTTTGTCGAGATACATGGGGATTTTGTCGCCGGGATAAAAGATTTCTTCAAGCCTTTTGGCAATGCCTATGATGCCTATTTTCCCCATCAGTTTGAGTTTCTTGAGGCTTTTTATCGCTGCGCTAAGTTGGCCTTTGCCTCCATCAATGACGATGAGTTGAGGCATTTCCTGCTTTTCATCGAGCATGCGCTTGTATCGGCGGAAGATGATTTCTTCCATCGAGGCAAAATCATTGGGACCTGTTACAGTCTTGATGTTGAAGTGGCGATAATCCTTTTTCGAAGGCTTGGCATCCTTAAAAACGGTCATGGCAGCCACAGGATAATCGCCCTGAATGTTTGAGTTGTCGAAGCATTCGATGTGTTTCGGCGGTTCCGACAATCGAAGGTCCTTTTGCATCAGGGCCAAGAGTTTATCAGTCTTCAATTGCGGATCGAGCTTCTCGTATTGGTCTATTTTTTCCTTCATGTAGTAGCGCACATTCTTTTCCGAAAGTGCCAACAGATGCTTCTTGTCACCAATTTTGGGCACGGTGAAATGGACATCAGGCAGGTCCATGCTCATCTTGAAGGGAACGATTATTTCCTTTGAGTCGCTGTGAAACCGTTCACGCAATTCGATGATGGCCAAGGCAAGCAGCTCTTCAGGAGTTTCATCAAGTTTCTTTTTCAATTCCAAGGTATGTGCCTGAATGATGGCACCATTGACCACCTTGAAGAAATTGACAAAAGTAAAATCGTTTTCGCTAACCAAAGAATACACATCTACATTATGAATGTTCGGATTGACGATGATGGACTTGCTTTTATATCGTTCCAACAGTTCTATCTTTTCTTTCACCACATGTGCCTTCTCGAACTCGAAACGTTCGGCAAAATCTTTCATCATCTTCTCGAGATGGGCGATGACCGAATGGATGTTTCCCTTCAGGATTTCCTTTATTTGAGCTATGGTCTGGTCATAATCTACCTTCGTCTGGAAGGCTTCGCAAGGTCCCAAACAATTGTGAATGTGATATTCCAAGCATATCTTGAACTTCTTGGCTTCGATGTTTTCTTGATTGAGTTTCAAGTTGCAAGTTCTTAATTTATAAAGATGATGAATCAGTTCAAGTAAGGTATGCATCATCTTGCCATTGGCATACGGCCCAAAATATTGAGACCCGTCACGAATGAATTTACGAGTGGTGAAGATGCGAGGAAAGTCCTCGTCCTTGATACAAATCCAAGGATAGGTTTTGTCATCCTTGAGCATCACATTATATCTAGGCTGGTATTTTTTAATCAGATTGTTTTCAAGCAACAAGGCATCCAGTTCTGTCTCTACAATGATTATCTTGATGTCTGCAATCCTATTTACCAATATCTTCGTTTTGCCATTGTGGTCGTTGTTTTTATTGAAGTAGGAGGCTACCCTTTTTTTCAAACTCTTTGCCTTGCCAACATATATTATCGTGCCTTCCTTATTGAAATACTGATAAACACCTGGCTTGTCAGGTATCCCACGAACAAGGTTTTTTATATGGTCTTTTTTTGGAGGCATCAGATTGCAAAAATAAATATAAAGCATAAAAAAACCGGAGGCAGCACCTCCGGTTTTTAAGTTATGATTAGTATAAATTGCTTAATTCAGAATGATTTTCTTAACCATAGTTTCTTTATCGGTTATCATTTCCAAGAAGTAAACTCCTTTTGCATGATGACAGAAATCGACCGTTGTTCTATAAACTCCTATGAATTGAGATTTTTGTTCGTTATAAACCACTTGACCATTCATGTTTGTTAATTTTATGGTTAAGGAAGTATTTTCTTTGGTAGAGAAATAAATGTTGATATCTCCGGTAGTTGGATTTGGATAAGCATCAAACGTAACGCTGCCTGTTGATTTGATGTCGCTTACACTTACGTTAATGCCTGTCTTGGCTACGAATGCGTCGCTTCCAGCCGCAGAAATCAATCTGTTGGCAGTTACACCACCAAATTTACAGGTGTCCTTGAAAGATCCTGTAATGTATAGATCGCCATTGCCATCCAATGCAATACCTCTTGCAACATCATCAGAAGGACCACCAACACTGGTAGAACCTAATATGGTACCAGAAGAATTATATTTTGAAATGAAGATATCTTGTCCGCCATTATTACCTAAAGTGTGTGAGCCAAAGGTTGCAACATTTTGAAAATCTCCTGTCAAGTATGCATTACCTGCATTGTCAACAGCTATTGCATTCACTTCATCCAAAGTAGAACCTCCAGCCATTTTAGCCCACTGCTCAATACCGGCACTGTTATATTTTGCAAGGAAAATATCACCAGGATAAGCATGTAAGGTATCTATTCCAAAAAATGCATCAGAAGCAGGCGTCAATAGTCCCGTGACAAATATATTGCCATTAGTATCCAAAGCAATATTATGAACATGGTCCTCCCAAGAACCACCAATTCCCTTTACCCAAAGATAATTACCACCCGTATCAACTGCAGCCAAGAAAATATCATCATTGTTTACATTTCCCATAGAATTCAATGTGAGGGTTCCGAAAGTGGCTGTGTTTTGGTATGTGCCAGCAGCATAAATGATCCCTGACTTTTGATCAACGGCAACACTGTTTCCAACAGATGCTCCATGTTTAACCCATTTCACTTTGCCTGAATCACTTGAATATTTAGCTAAATAATAATCGCCATTTCCACTGCTATAAACTGTATCCTTGTCAAACTTTGCAGTTCCGTTGAATTGACCAGTGATATAAATATCGCCGTTAGGTCCAGCGCTCATTTCATTGACACTGATGTTGGTATTCAAACCGATTACTTTGCTTGCCCATTTAAAATTGCCGGCAGAATCATACTTAGTAATGAACACTTCAGCAAGACTGTTGCCTCGCATGGTATCTCTGTCGAAATAATAAACTGTGTCGACAATAGTAGTGCCGTGAATTACCAATGTGGTGGTATCATGAATAATGATGGTTGTATCATGAGTGAAAGTATCCCTCACAGCTACTCTTGTGTTGAAAACAATGCCTTTATGGCAAAAGCTGGTATCTATGAATTGCCCAGCAACAAATACGTTTGCTGAAGAATCGGTGCAAACATGCAAGCCTAAATTATTATTGATCCCTATTACTTTTTGTGTCCATCTAACTTGTCCTGCAGGTGTATATTTCGATATGAAGCAGTAATTGTAATGAGTCAATATATGGGCTGTATCACAAAATTTGTAAGTTGAGTCCATTTGTCCGGTTATGTAAACATTATTTGCCTTATCAGCGCAAATGCCATATCCAAAATCATCGCCTGTAGCAGTACCGGCTCTCTTTGCCCATTGGGAAGTTTGTCCAAAACAAATTTGACTGATCAAAAGTAAGAATAGAATTTTTTTCATTTTATAATATTTTAATTGTTTTAAATGATTGCTCAAGAATTTATTAGAGGGGCAAAAATAGGTATTTATTTTGTTTTTATCCTAATTTCGCCCAATAATTTTTCCATTTTTAGTTCACGAAACACTTTTTAATATCGATTTATGACCATTCTCGATCCTTTAAAAGCCATTGAAAAGGCCCGTTCTTATTGTGCTTTTCAAGAGCGATGCCATAGCGAGCTGAAAGAAAAGCTATATGGTTGGGGTTTGCATAAAAAGGATGTAGAGGAAATCATGTCGCAATTGGTAACGGAAGGATTTTTGAACGAGGAGCGCTTTGCCATTGCTTATGCCGGGGGCAAATTCAGAATAAAGCACTGGGGAAAGGAAAAAATCAGGCAGTCGTTGAAGCTGAAAAAGGTAAGCGACTATTGCATAAAAAGGGGGCTGGATGAAATAGACAAGCGCGATTATAGAAAGGTGGCTACTGAACTCATCAATAAAAAAAGCAAGGAACTGAAAGAACCCGAGGGATGGAAAAAGAACTATAAGATTGCTCAATATCTCATTTCCAGAGGTTTTGAAAACGATTTGGTTTGGGAACTGCTGGGGCAAGATTAAGGGAGGTTTAATTCTTTATATTTAGATAAATCTTTTGGTTAGAGAAATAAATTCTTAATGTGAGACTATGAAGCTACTTGTGAACGGTATTCAATTTTAGTGGAAAAATATGAATCATTTTAGGAAAGAGGTACTTCCTTAGGAAAAAAATACATCCTGTGGGGAAGGATATACATCCTTTTGGCATAAAATAACCAGAATCAGCTAGTTCAAGGTTTGAATCAGCTAGTTCAAGGTTCGAATCAGCTAGTTCAAGGTTCGAATCAGCTAGTTCAAGGTTCGAATCAGCTAGTTCAAGGTTTGAATCAGCTAGTTCAAGGTTTGAATCAGCTAGTTCAAGGTTTGAATCAGCAGGAACGACTTTTAATGGTTAAATCAGTTAAATTGCGTTTTATTTATGCTTGAGTAGGTTATTAGGAATTATTAGTTTTGCGGGATGAAATCATAAAAATGAAAGGAACCGATTACTTTATTAACGAATCCCTACCTTTGCAGCCAGTAAAATCATAAAAACGAATATATGAAATATACACCTATAGACAAAAAGAATTACGTTGAAAGCCGTAAGCGTTTTGAAGCGCAGATGAAACCGAATTCAGTAGCAATCTTTAACTCGAATGATGAAGAACCGAAGAATGGTGACCAGACTTTTGTGTTCCGTCAGCACTCCGATTTGTTTTATCTTACCGGCATAGACCAAGAACAAACTATCTTGGTTTTGTTTCCTAACAGTCCGCTGCCGCAATACAAACAGATCTTATTCTTGAGGAAAACCAGCGAAAAGATTGCCATTTGGGAAGGCCATAAATATACTTTTGAGGAAGCCAAGGAAGCATCCGGCATCGAGTCGGTTTATTGGGTTGATGATTTCAATGCCATCCTGCCGGTTTTGATGCATCATTCAGAAAATGTTTATCTAAATACCAATGAAAACGACCGTTATTCCCATTCCGTGGAGTATCGCGATCTTCGCTTCATCCATCAGTTGCAGGAAGTCTATCCATTGCATAACTATCAACGTTCGGCTCCCATCATGGCAGCATTAAGAGCAGTAAAGTCTGCTGATGAAATCAAACAATTGCAAACCGCTTGCGACATTACCAACAAGGCTTTTCATAGGGTCCTCAAGTTTGTGAAACCTGGGGTTATGGAATATGAGATAGAAGCGGAGATTTCTCATGAATTCTTGAGGAATCGCGCTTCCGGACATTCCTATTATCCAATCATTGCCTCTGGGCCAAGTGCAAATGTTTTGCATTATAATGAGAACAACAAGGAATGCAATGCAGGTGATGTAATTCTTCTTGATTTCGGTGCAGAATATGGAAACTATGCTGCCGACCTTACCCGTTCCATTCCTGTTTCTGGCAAGTTTACACCAAGACAGCGGGATGTTTACAATGCAGTATTAAGTGTAATGAAAGCGGCTACGGCTATGCTCGTAGTGGGTAATGTTTTGGAAGAATACCATAAGGAAGTAGGTAAGGTAATGGAAAAGGAATTGCTTGGCTTGGGTTTGATTTCTCAAGAAGACATTGACAAGCAAGACCCAGCGTGGCCAGCCTATAAAAAGTATTTCATGCATGGTACTTCGCATTTCCTTGGTTTGGATGTTCATGATATCGGCAACCGCTATAAGCCATTCCAGGCGGGCTATGTATTCACCTGTGAACCGGGAATATATATAGCCGAAGAAGGTCTCGGCATCCGTTTGGAAAATGACATTCTCATCACTGCCAACGGTCCGGTAGATTTGATGAAAGACATTCCTTTGGAGGCTGATGACATCGAGGCATTGATGAATAAATAATAAATGAGCCTACATAAAGAATTAGGTAAATACGCCGAATACAACACCTGGGCGAATGCACAATTTGTGAAGCTCATCAAGGATTTGAAAAAGGCTGATTTGGATAAGGAACAAGTAAGCAGTTTCTCATCCATTCGGAAAACGGTTTATCATATTTGGGATGCCCAACACATTTGGATGATGCGCTTATATGGAGAAACGCCTTTGGGTGGAGTGAGTAAAAACTGGAAAGGTTCAGATGAAGATGGTATTGAATTTCTGCATAAAAGTTCCATTCCTCTGGCACAATTCGTTCATGATTTAAGCGAAAGGGACATCAAGGTATCCATAACCTACACCAATCTGGAAGGCAAGGAATTTACCAATGCGCTGTCGGATGTTCTCATGCATATTTTCAATCATTCCACCTTTCATCGGGGGCAATTGGTAACCATGCTAAGGAATGTGGGCGTTAAAGATATCCCTTCTACAGATTATATAACCTATTGTAGGAAATAGATTTCCTATAATCCGTTAAACGATATTCACTTCGGTCTCTAAAACAACTCCGAATTTATCCATTACCGATTGCTGAATAGCTTTGGAAAGGTTCAGTATTTCTTCGCCCGATGCATTGCCATAATTAATCAGAACCAATGCCTGATTTTTGTAAACACCGGCATTGCCGATGCGTTTCCCTTTCCAATCGCATTGTTCTATGAGCCAGCCGGCAGCAAGTTTCTTGTTGCCATCATTCGTATCGAAGGCGATGATATGAGGAAACAATTCCTTTAACTTGTCGAATTGTTCTTTGGTAATCTCGGGGTTCTTGAAAAAGGAACCTGCATTACCAGATTCGGAAGGATCAGGAAGCTTTGACTGTCGGATATGTATCACCGCATCGCTCACAGCCTTGACACTCATTTCGGATACACCCATACGTTTCAATTCCTCTTCTATGGCGCCATATTTTGTGTTGAATTCGGGTCTTTTATTCAGTCTAATGATGGTAGCGGTGATGATATATTTCCCTTTCTCCATCTTGAAAATACTGCTGCGATAGCCGAACTTGCATTCCTCATTACTGAACATCCGCAACTTGCCAGTTTCCGTTTCAAGGGCTTCCACCTCTACCAGTACATCCTTCAATTCGGTGCCATAAGCGCCGATATTCTGAATGGGACCAGCACCGATGCTTCCCGGAATGAGGCTCATGTTTTCGATGCCGCCATAGTTATTGTCAACACAGAATAGCACCAGCTTATGCCATTCTTCGCCAGCTCCACTCTTGATGTACACATGGTTTTCATCTTCGGCAATGACTTCCATTCCCATGATTTCATTCTTCAAAACCATGCCTTCATAGTCCTTGCAGAAAAGGATGTTGCTGCCACCGCCAAGCACAAACTTGGGCAGGGTTTTATACTCCTCATCGGTTAATATTTCCCTTAATTCATCGATAGAACCAAAGGCAACAAAATAATTTGCCTTTGCATCGATGCCAAAAGTATTGAAAGCCTTGAGCGAAACATTTCTTCGTATTTCCATTGGGCAAAATTAAAACAAATTATCTTCATCAATAAAAAAGGAGGCACTATCTGTACCGCCTTTTGTTATAATCGCTTAGCTTTTTATTGCTTGATGAACTTGCCTCTTATGCTGGTTGGGATTTGCAATCCCGACCCTTTAACCTCATAGAAATAAACGCCATTGCTCCATTTTGTAAGCTCTATGGTATTGTCTATGCCTGTGAGCGGTGCTTTATAAACCTCATGACCTAGGATATCGGTGATGATTAATAGCTCATTTGGGGAGGTGGAGGACTGATGGATGCTCAAAGTATACTTAGCTGGATTGGGATAAACACTTACAGTGAAAGGCTGCGAAGGTATATTCTTGATGCCCGTGAAACCTTGGATGACATTTACATACGCCATGGTGTTGGTGGTTCTTAACACATGGTAGGAAGAATCGCAAGTGCTGCTGGAGCAACCTGTAGAATCCATGATGGTGAGGCAAATGGTGTAAAAACCCGTATCTGCATAGGTGTGGCTTGGATAGGGGATGGTATCACTTGTATTATCTCCCCAAGACCAATAATAATGCAAAGGACCAGTGCCTGTGGCTGTATTGTAAACAATATAATGATGCAAAGCCGTATCTGGGGTAAGGGTAAATGAGGCGGCACAAGCACTACTAGAACTGATTTCAAGAAATGAGCTTATTGCACCACAATCTGATGGGCTAAAATTTCTATTAACAGAATAGTTATTGGTGTTGATATCATAACTAAACAAAACACCATGATTATAAGTACCGCCCAAACCAGCACTTCCATACAGTTTGCCATCACTTGCCTGTAATAAATTAATAGGATTACCACCATTAACGCTATCAAAATCATGAATGATTGAATAGTTATTTGTAGTTAAATCATAACTGAAAATAGTACCATAATTATAAATACCACCCAAAGATTCTAAACCATAAATCTTGCCATTATTAGCCAATAATAAATTAGAGGGATAATAGCTATATTGATAATTATGTAAAACTGTATAGATATTTGAATTTATGTTGTAACTATAAAAAACACCGCTATCATAAGTTCCTCCTCTCCAAGTAAAACCAAATAATAGAGAATCATTTACAGGTAATAAACTACCATAAGGCATAAATCCATTTACACCATCAAATTCATGTAAAGCGGAATAAACATTGCTGCCGATATCATAACTATATAAATTGCCATGATGATATGAACCGCCATAATTACAAACGCCATACAGCTTATTACCTAAACCTTCAACCAAACCTCCAGAGGGATTCGAACCAACTAATGTATCAAACACATAAACAATAGTACCTGTGTCTAAAGTAATATCATATTGGATAATATTGCCGTAATTACTGGCACCAGGACCAGCTCCATATAATTTCCCATTGTATGCTTGAATTACACCATAATCTTGACCGGACCAGGTAAATAGTAAATAACCCAGCCATAGTTCATTGGTGAAAACAGAAGTAGATAAATCAAAACTATATAATGAGCCTGTTGTAGCTGAACTGCCCATCGTCATGCCATATACTTTATTGTTCACCTTGCACAATGGACTGTTAGGATAATTATCGGTACTCCACGGGTCGTTTTGGCATAACATAAAGACATTGCAAATTTGACCCATCAGCATTTATCTTGTCAATACCTCCATAAATACCACCTCCACCTGTACCAATAAATTGTGGCACTTGCGCCTTCATTGTTAAACCTGCAAGGCATAGCAGCATTAAGATTGTAATTTTAGTTTTCATTGTGTTTAGGTTTTTGATTTGAGATTTTTATTTATTTCGAGCTACAAAAGTAGCTAACAGGATTGAGAAAAACAAGATTTTGGGGTAATTATTTATTTTGATACCTATATATTATAGCCAAATATGAGGTGATTTGGTTCTGTTTGTGGCTGTAACTTTGGCAAAGTTTGTTTACAGGGTCGTTGAGGGCAGGTAAGAGGGTAGCGAGGGAATGGAAGAGGGTTGTGAGGGGAGGTAAGAGGGTTATGAGGCGAGGTAAGAGGGGCTTGAGGGAAGGTAAGAAGGTTGTGAGGGAAGGTAAGAAGGTTGTGAGGACAGGTAAGAGGGTTGTGAGGGCAGGTAAGAGGGTTGTGAGGCGAGGTAAGAGGGTTGTGAGGGCAGGTAAGAGGGTTGTGAGGGCAGGTAAGAGGGTTGTGAGGGCAGGTAAGAGGGTTGTGAGGACAGGTAAGAGGGTTGTGAGGACAGGTAAGAGGGTTGTGAGGGGAGGTAAGAGGGTTGTGAGGGCGTGCTTCTGGCGGTCTCAACGGGGATTTTTGGAAATTGGGTGCGAATTTTTGGGTAAAGTTTGGAGATAATACTTTGATTTTTGAGGTTTTTGGGGGTCTGGATTACAAATCCAGACCAGCGGGTGGGGTAGTGAACAACCTTACAGGACGGCGAGAAAAAAGCCGACCTGTAAGGTTGTTCACCGCAGCTGTGTTACTTGCTGAAAGCCGTTTCGAGCAACCTGCCATCAAAGCATAGCCCCGATAGTAGCGGCAGCCCGCTGCTTTGTGTCGGCAATGGGGATGCAGCGGCTACAGCGGATAGCGGGACGCACCAGGATACGAGTGGAGACCATAGGCTCCTTAAAAGAATTAGGAATGAGGAATTAGGAATTAGGAGGGGGGATGTATGCAGCTGTCAAGAAGAATTACTTGAGAGCTACGTATTCGGTTGGGTCGATGGGTACGCCGTTATACCACAGTTCGAAATGAAGATGTGGTCCGGTGGTCAATTCGCCCGAGTCTCCAACGATGGCAATGGCCTCTCCGGCTTTCACGCTGTTGCCTGATTTCTTCAGCAGGGTGGCATTGTGCTTATAAACCGACACCAAATTATTGGAATGCTGGATGCCTATTACATATCCTGTTTCGACGGTCCAGGAGGAGAAGATAACGGTTCCGTCCAAGGTAGATTTTACCGCTTCATTCTTTGGTGCGACTATGTCGATGCCAAAATGCTGGGTGGTAGGGTCGTAGGTGTTGGTTACGGTGCCTTTTAGCGGAGGGAAGAAGAAGAAGCCGCTGATGCTGTTGATCTTGTTGTTGTTTTCGGTAACGTTCAAGTCGAAGCTGCTTTCTGATTCGAACTGCGAACGCAACAAGGAGTCATCTTTCGATTTGCGCAATGATTTGATGGTATCGAACCGCAATGGGGTGGCATTGTTTTTGGCTATTGAAGAATCGATATCGACATCTCCATTAAGTACACGCTGCAGATTCTTGATGAAATGGTCTTTTGCAAGGATTGCCTTTTCCAAGGAATCTGTTTTTATGCTTAGGTGAATGACTTGTCCCTGGTTGGTGATGTCGGCGGCATAACCGGGGACATATTCACGGAGAGGGGTGAAAGCGATGAGATAGATCAAACCGATTATCAAGGTAAGGAAGATGGTTCCAAAGAAAACAAAAACATTCATGGGCGACAGTTTGAATGATACCTTCTCTTCGAAGGTGTCGTCATTCATGATTACCAGCCGGTATTTGTTCCGAAGCTGCCTGATCCAGCTTTTATTTTTATTTTCTTCCGCCATCGGTTATAGTTTTATTCCATCAGGAAGAAATTGTGTTGGGTTTCCACCATTTATGATAATGTCTCTTACCAAAGTGCTGGCCACATGTGTCAAGGCAGGTCGGGAAACAAGAAATACCGTTTCTATGCCTCCATTCAAATCATGGTTCATCTGCGCTATGGCTTTTTCGAATTCAAAATCGCCTGGGTTTCTAAGTCCGCGAATGATATAGTTTGCATTTACCTTGTTGCAAAAGTCAACAGTAAGTCCGGTATAATGCATCACCGAACAGTTGGAGAAGTTCTTTGCCAATTGATTTAACCACTCGATTCGTTTTTCCATGGAGAAGAGGTATTTCTTGTTGGTATTTACCCCTATGGCAATGATGAGCTCATCGAAAAGAGGAATGGTTCGTTCAATGATATCCAAATGTCCTTTTGTTACAGGATCGAAGGAACCGGGGAAGACTGCTATTCTTTTCATCATTATGAATTGGAGTTGCTGGTAATTAATTCAGTTGTTTGAGGATGTTCATCCATTTCGTAAAAGCTAAACGCAACTTTGCCATAATTTCTTTTTTCGGTGAAGCCTTTCAGTGTATCAAAATCCAAATCGGAATCATGTTCCAAGACAAATATGCCATGTGGAGCAAGGAAATTGCCGCTAAAGATAGCATCATGCAATTTGGGGATGAAATCATTGTCGAAAGGAGGGTCGGCAAAGATAAGGTCGAAAGAAGTGTCATGGTTCTTGAGATACCGAAACACATCATAACGATGAACTTTTGCTTTCTCAAAACCCAAAATCTTCAAGGTATTCTTAATGAAATAAACGTTTTCGCTGTTCAGTTCCACCATGGTAATGTCATCTACGCCGCGAGAAATGAATTCATATCCGATATTGCCTGTGCCAGAGAACAGGTCGAGCACCTTCAATCCATCGAAATCAACCTTGTTGTTCAAAATGTTGAACAGGCTTTCCTTTGCAAAATCGGTGGTAGGCCTCACTTGCAGGTTAAAAGGAGTCTTGATGGTCCTTCCTTTATATTTTCCGCTGACTATACGCATAATTGTAAACTGTAAATGGAGTAATAAAAGTGCTTGGGCAGGGATTCCAACTTGCTGCAATATTTCAGCGAGGCGGGACGATGGCCAAAGTTGATGTTTCTGACATACTTATATAATAAGGTGTAGATGGAGGAATGCTTGTCGAGTTCGCCAGTGACCTTTACTTTGATGGTATCTGTGCTGATGTTGAATTGTTCGAAGACAAAGAGCAAATAATAAAGCACATCTTCGGCAGATGAATAATTGAAAGTATTATAAAACAACAACGTCTTTTGGCTGATGATAAGTATCTCGAAATGGCTTGGGTGTATGTTCAATACCACATTTTTCTCTTGGCCCATTTTGTTTTCGAGAAGGGTGTTTTCTATCAAGGCAGTAGAATAATGATGAAATTCGGCAAGAGGGAAATGCGACTGGATAACTTTCCTAATCGGTATTGGAATAGCAAAAATATTGACCGCATCCATCTGCTTGAAACGGTTGATGAGCACCAAATCGTCATTATCCAAAGAACAATTGAGACCTAAAAGCAATGCTTCTTTTCCCTTTTCGAAGACCGGAACCGGAACCAAGGTAGATTTTTGATTGATAATCGAACAATGCACTTTGCGGAAATTGATCTTGAAAATATCATTAGTGGCAAATATGCTCTCCGTTTTGTCGCAGAGGGCTTCCAAGGAACTTATTTTTTGAAACTGATAATGGACGAGGGCAGACGAAAAACCGGTGTTCACATCTACCACACAGATGGTCATGGCATCAAAACCAAGCTCCAGATAGAGGTCGTATTGGGCACTTGATTCCAGCGAAATGCTTTCGTCGATATGGGAAATTGCCGGTTTTGGCTTGTTGATAATCAGAGTCATTGGATTGCAAAAATAGAAAAAGAGTTATGAGTTGCGACATAAATCGCCATTGATGAGCATTTATAATCTAAAACTAAATCACACGAGAAACGGGCTTCGCAAGACATTTCAACTATAGAGAGCAGCAACTTGTCGGTTCAATCAGAACCATTAAATAGCTATTATCAACATTGAAATAGCTGAGAATATTCGGCCTTTAGCAGTTCAACCCACTTAAGATTTCCCTAACTTGCTTGTCGGCAGGGTCCAGTTCCTTAGCTTTCAGATAATATTCCTTTCCTTTGCGGCAATCTTTTTTCTTTAGATAATAAGTCCCGAGATACTTGTAGCAGGTCATCAGGTTCGCTTTGTTTTTTGCTGCCTGAACGGTGTCGTTCTTCAAGTGCTCTATCAACGAATCGCAGACAGGCACCGCACTGCCGGTAGTGGCCAACGTGTCCTTGTAATATACGTTGATGTTGACGCGATAAACATAGGCAGGGATGTAGCTCGGATCCATATCTATTACCTTCTTGAACGCTGAATCGGCCAAATCATACTGCCCTGGTTTCAAAGTTTTGTCTTCAATGGTGTCATAGGTAGCCAAGTTATAATAAGCCCTGGCCATGAAGAGATAATCCGATGTTTGTGGCACCTGCGACTTGGAAATCTTGAACTGATAGGCATCGGCAGCAGGTTTGTATTTACCGGCCTTGTAGTAATAGTCAGCTATCTGGCCAAGGATTTCGCTATGTGTGGTATCGGCATTGAAGGCCATCAACATCCACACGATGCTCAAGCTGTCTTGTCCGGTTTTGCGCAGCATCTTGGCGTAATAGTCATAATCAGAAAAGGTAATCTTTTCTTTTGGAGTCTGGTCGATATACTTTTTCAAGGGCTTCATACCTTCTGGATATTTACCTACTTCATAGTAAGAATAGGCCAAAAACTTGTTGAAGACCAAGTAGGTGGTATCCGAGGCCTGAATCTTCTTTATTTCGTCAATGGCCTTGTCATAATCCTTGCTCAAGTAAAGGAAAGATGCATAACGGACCATCGCTTCCAAATCAAAATCGGCCAACGAAAGATAGATGCGGTACATTTCTTTGGCCAACGAAATCTTATTGGAATAGTAGTAAAGTTCGGCCAGTTCAGGATAAACGGGTAGGTACAGTGAATCCAAAGATTTGACCTTTTCCAAAGCGGGGGTGGCTTCCTTGAAGTTCTTTGAACGGGCATCCAATTCACCGATATGGTACCATGCAGAAACATTGTTCTTGTCCAGATCAGTAGCCAATTCATAGTTGGTCATCGCATTACCCTTTCCATCAAACTTGGTGGCATAAGCCTCACCCCTTAATATGAAGATCTTAGGATTGTTTTTGCTCACCTCTTTGGCATTGTCAAGGTTTTCCACGGCCTTTTCCACATTTGGATACTTGCCATATATATATCCTTCGGCAATGCTCATATAAGTGCTTGGGTCCTTCGATTTGGTATTGCTCACTGCCTTCTTGAACATCGCCAAAGCATTCTTTTCATCCTTTTGGTTGAGATAAATATACCCTTGTCCGATATATCCCAGCGGCGATTCTGCATAAGAGGTCACCACCTTTTGAAACAATGCTAATGCAGAATCATTCTTCTGCTGCATCCAATATATCTTACCAAGATAGTATTGTGCTTCCAAGCTGGTTGCATCTTTCTGAAGGATTGCTTTAAACGTTTTCTTTGCACCTTCCATCTGGCGCATCTCAATTTTCTTTAACCCCTCCTGAATGGTTTGGGCAACAACAGCAGAAAGCAGCATGGTAGCCATCATTCCTGCCTGAAAAATTCTCTTTAAGTTCATAAATATTAAAGTTTACTCTATTTTATCGGAGCGCAAATGTACTAATCTTACAGATTGTGTGGCAGGCATAAGTCCACTTTTTTTAATTATCAATTGTCCGCTTTCACCAGCCACATATCCTGCAAATCCTGTTCCAAGTCCACTTCTAGCTTCCCTGCTTATTGCATAGATATTCCTACAAACTGGGTAATTCTTCAAGGCAATATAGGCCTGATAGGGTTGATAATACTCACGGTCGGAGGGGTCGGTAGAGGTTAATCCAACCACCTTTACCTTCTTCAGGAATACATTGCTGATGGAGTCCTGTGGCTCGCTTATCCATGCCAACCCGATAATTCCCATAGCATTTTTGTTCTGTGAAACATAATCAACCACTTCAGGATTGGTTTTCAGGGCAAACCAATTGCCAGGCAGTTTGTTGCCTCCCACAATGCTGTCGCGAATGAAACGGGTAGTGCTGGAGCCGGCATTGTCAAAAACAACCTTTAAGTCACCTAACATGTTTTCAGGGTCTGCATCACTCCATTTTTTCACCTTGCCGGATAACATATCCTTCATTCGCTGAAAGGACATTTCAGTCGAAGTGTTGTCATTATTAATGATGAAAGCAATGGCATCAATGGCAATTTTGGTTGTCATCGGCTCGATGGTTTGTTTCTTGAATACGGCCTTTTCATTGTCGTCTAACTGCCTAGCAACGAAGCCTACCTTGACACTGTCGTTCAGTAAATCCTTGAATACGGCTGCTTCCGGTTCATACTTCACGATAATTTTGGCATCCTTATATAGTGCCATGAAGGTATTTACCTCACTGTCCAATATAGGTGACAAGGTTTCATCGACAGCAATCTTTACTGTACCCGAAGTGGGGGTATCCAGTGACTTGGTTCCGGACTTGCTGCAACTATACTGTATGGTCGTCAGAACCAGGCCAGCCAACATTACCAAATTAATTTTCTTCCTCATTTTCATTTTGTTCCTTATAAGAATACTTTTTATACACTCTAAACACTCGATATAATCCATAAACAATCAATACAACTCCCAATACGATTCTCTGAACTGTGCTCAACCGAAAGAAATCATTGGAATAAAACAGGACAAAAATACCAAACCCAACATAAGCAAGCACCATCAATGCTTCAAAATATCTTAAAATTCGGGTTATCATGCTGTTTTTGCTTGCTTGAATTACTTTTAAAGGTGCAAAATTAATCTATTTGCCAATACTCCTATCGGTCTTTGATCTTAAACTTTACAGGAAGGTTCAATTGCACCCTTACCGGTTCTTCATTTTGCATGCCTGGAGTCCATTTTGGCATCTTTTTCACTACACGGATGGCTTCTTCGTTCAAGAATTTATCCACCCCTCGCAATACTTCTATATCTCCTATGCTGCCATCTCTATTTACGATAAAAGTCAGGAAGACGGTGCCTTCAACTCCGTTTCTGATGCAGAACTCGGGGAAATGCAATTCGTGACCCAAGTAATCTCTCATGGCATCATCGCCACCTGGGAAAGAAGGCATTACCGAGGCAAACTTAACCGGCGTATTGTTCGGTTTTACCTCATGTTTATCTTCAAAGCCTACATCCATTTTCCTGTCTGAAGAATCATTTCCCTTGGTATTGTTGTCATTTGAATGGTCATTGGCATGATCATCCTTTTTATCCTCCATCGTATCCTTGTCATTCATCACCACAGGGGTGAAATTCTTGTTGTTGAAACTCTTATGAAACGCTGGATGCGTGACGGTGGGAATGATTTTCAGTTCCTTTTTCACCACGATGTCATGATGAAACACCGTTAAGGGAATGGTATCCTTCTTTACTAAAGTAGCCACCAAATCAATGGGGCGACTCAGGATACCGGGCAAAGTCAACAGGCCGGTAAAGAAAATAAAGGCCAATAGCAGGGCAAGGATTAGGTTCCTTTCGTAAGAGGTTCGAATGACAAAGGCACCATAAGACCGGTTCTTGTTTTCGAACACGATGCGGTTACGCTCCGCGTACACGGCACTACTCCATCCGGAGGTGAAATTAATTTTAGTTTGCATGACGATTTAAGTTTTAGGTAAGATATTTATTTTAGAGCTTCCAAGTAAAACTTATTTCATGCTTTTCTTTTCTTATCAGATGTTTATAACGAGGCTATTCCATAAATGTTGCGAAACTTTTATGCCCTGAATTCCATTAAAGGATAGGCTTCCTTGGTTTTTTTGTATTTTTGCTCAATTAAATGATAAGATTATGCTAACCAAAGAACTTGTAAACGCCAGTATGGAGAGTCTTCCTGACCAATTCACATTGGATGAAATCATGCAGCGACTTTATGTCCTTCATAAAATAGAGAAGGCAAGAGAAAAATCCAAACAAGGCAAAACGGTTTCAACCAAAGAGGCTAAGAAAAAGCTGGCTAAATGGTTAAAGTAAAATGGAATGAGGAGGCATTGGATGATATAGATGAAATAGCGGAATATATCGCTATGGATTCTTTTACCTATGCCAAGATTCAGGTGGAGATATTTTTTGATAGAGTACATCATTTGAAGGACAATCCTTTTATTGGAGCAATGGTTCCCGAATTGAATGATAAGAATATAAGGCAACTGGTAGAAGGGAATTACAGAATCATTTATGAACTGTTGAATAGCACTACAATTGAGATTCTATGTGTTATTCATGGTAGCAGGTTATTACAAAAGCACCCTACTTTTAAGGATGTGTAATCGTTATGTTTTCCATAAGGGATAACCTTCCTTCAATAAAATCCTTTTCTTTGCAAGCAATATAAAAATAAAGACTAAGTCGACTAGTATCCGAAGCACACCATACAGGATGCATGATCCCTACTTCTCTAATGCCGGAAAACCTGTGGCAAGATGGGGAGGTAATTGAATGAATGGGTCTATTAAATTTGGATAAGCCCATTTCCTCCAATAAATTCCTTTTCTTTGCATGAAAAATAATGGTGAGGATATGAAGGAAAAAGAAGATTCCCTTAATTGCAAACAAGGATATTTTGCAATGTTTTGGTTTCTTTCTAAATATAATGAAAGTACAAAACTTGATGATTTAGGAAGTATGTTAGGCAGTATGGATCCATTTCTTTTTTCTGGAGGTATGCCAATAGATATTACAATGTATGATTCTTGGGTTGAGATATTTGATGATAGAAGTAATACCATAGAAGATCGTTTTGGATTTATGATAAAATATGTTGAAGTGCAAGAGAAGGAATTTGTTTATGATTTTGAATCCTTATTAAAATTCCTTAATGATATTTTATCAAATAAAAATGAACATAAGAAGGAATGGACTGAGTGGATTAATTATTGCAAATTGGCTCAAGAGAAGATATGAAAGCAATTCCTCCTTCTCCAATAAAATCCTTTTCTTTGCAAGCAAAATAAAAGGATATTAAAACACAATATTATGGTTATAAAGACCGAAGAAATTGAAGGGTTATTTAAATTATTGATTGAAAAATTAAAGGAAGGAGGAATTGAAAATATTTCCATTAATCAAGATTATTATTTGAATATTTCACCTTCTGATTTATATAAATTGGAAAAGATTAGTAATGTTGAACTTACTGTTGGGTCATTAGATGATGATTGGCAAAGTCTGTTAAAAACAATAAATGGAGAAAGTATTTTTACATATTTAGATTTTAATAGAATTGCATCTATTCTTAATGCTGTAAGTGAAGAAATAATTCCTACTTATGATTTAGCTTAATTACTTTATATTTCCCCACAAAAAAGCCCGAACCAAATCTCTTTAGATCGGGCTTCCTAATTCGTAATTTTTAATTCCTAATTATTCCCCACTACAGCACCGGACTATCCACATAAGTCATGTATCCTTCGCCACAAGTTTTCTTGATGTCGGCGATGACGAACTTGGTGGAGGGGAGGATGTGCAAGGTCTCTTTGCTTTCGGAGTGTTCTTTGCAGAGGGGCAGGATGTAGATGGTGGAATCTATGGGTTTGGAATGCAAAACCAAACCAACGGAGGTCAAATCTGTGGGGTCTAGTTTCACTATGTGCGTCCCTACGATGTCTATCTTGCTGCATCCTGCCACCACGCAGCCTGTTATCTGGCGGAAGCTGAAGTTCTTGTAATGCTGAAACCAGTTGCCGCATCTACAATTCTTTTCTGTCGGGTTACTGCTGATTTTTACTTCTATCAT
>CAIWCG010000029.1 GCA_903911135.1 uncultured Bacteroidota bacterium | reverse complement strand
GGGAGGCTTTAAATTCAACCGTTTATATCCTGTTTTAAAGAACCTGGTAAGTAAATTCATCCCCGACAACAAAACATTGGTAATGCCTGAAGAAAAGGAAGAACAGAAATTTGATTTCAGCATACATCTTAAGAATGCAAATGAAATCACCAAGATCTTTTTACCACAGTTAAAGATAGCACCCTATACCTCTTTCAATGGATCCTTTAATTCTACCAATGGCAAACTATTGCTCACTGGTGTTTCGCCAAGCATTAAGTATAACAAGATTGCAGTAAAAGACTTCGAAATAAACGCAACAACAAACAATAACACCATTGCCGTAGATGCGAATACCTATAAGTTCTATCTCAACGATAGTCTTTGGATTAATGATGTTCAGGTGAGTTGCCAGTTAAGGGAAGATACCTTAACCTTTCAAACATTATTGCAAAATGTAAAGAATGCCCCGAATCATGCACGTTTGAATGGGTTTGTTGCATTTGATAATCCTAATAAGATTGTCGCCAAGATATTACCATCAGAGATAGTGATAGAAAACAACCCTTGGATCATCAATTCGAAAAACCTTATTACCATCGATTCAAGTTCCATTGCGGTTTCCGATTTCAGTTTGGTCAATGCCAAACAAAAAATCGTTATCAATGGAAAGCTATCCGATAAATCAAATGATAAGATGAATGTGAAGTTCTCTAATTTTGAATTGAGTAATTTTGATGAGCTTTTCAAATCAATTAAAATGACAATGGAAGGCAGCATCAATGGAGATGCTGATTTGGTGGGGCCTATGAGCAGGCTTCATGTCAGTTCGGCATTAACCATAAATACCTTTAAAATAAACGGAGATACCCTTGGCAACGCTTTCATTAACTCTACATGGGATGATGAGAAACAAATTGCAGGCATTAATGTAAATGTAAAAAATGACAACTTTAAATCCATTGACATCACTGGTAATTATTATGTTGATAGGAAGACCGACAACCTTGATTTCGACATTAAGTTGGGTGATATCAACCTTAATGTATTGAATCGGCTGTTTGATGATATAATAGTGGTTGATAAAGGCAACAAGAGCAAGATGGATGGTGCCTTGACCTTGAAAGGAACAGGTGATAATCCAATCTTGAAAGGCAAACTGCATTTAAAGAACGCTGGCCTCATGGTTAAGTTTTTGAACACGCATTATTCCTTTTCCAATGATGTGGATGTAACGGAAAAGGGTTTCTTTTTCAACAATCTCACCATTCTTGATGATAAAGGAAACAAGGCTTATGGATCTGCCAGCATCACCCATAAAAAGTTCAGAGACATGAGGCTGGACATGACCATGGCTTTGGAGAAATTCCAGATGCTGAACACCACCGAATACATGAATGATTTGTTTTATGGAACGGCCTACGCTTCTGGAAACGTTTCTTTAAAAGGGCCTTTTGAAAATTTGGACTTGAAGGTGGCGGTGAAGTCGGAAAGAGGTACGCAGATAAACATTCCGATGAACTTTAATACGGAAGTCAGCGAGAGCGACTTCATTACCTTTGTCAATTCAGGAAACTTGCAATCAACCAAGAAATATGAGGCTGATTTCAATGGACTTACCATGAGTTTTGACTTGGAAATGACACCCGATGCTGAAGTCCAGATTATCTTTGACGAGAAAGTCGGCGATAAAATAAAGGGAAACGGTTCGGGCAACATAAAGATGGACATCAATACCATGGGCGACTTCAACATGTTTGGCGATTATACCATCGAAAAGGGGAATTATCTTTTCACTTTCCAAAACATCACCAACAAATATTTCGTCATACAGCCAGGTGGCACCATTCATTGGAACGGCAAGGCTCTGGATGCCGAAATCAATCTTATCGCAATGTATTCCCTGAACGCTTCCTTGGGTGATTTGATACAGGATACATCTGCCAACCTGAAGAAGCCATACAAGGTGAATGTTTATCTCATGATGTCAGGAAAACTAATGGCTCCGAGCATCAAGTTCGATATAGAAGTGCCCGATTTGATGGACCAAGTGCTGCAAGGCCAGTTAAGCCGAATAAAGAGCAACGAAGCCGAGATGAACAAGCAGGTTTTCGGGCTGATTACCTTCAACAAATTCTTCCCTCCTGCAGGTGCCTTGGGGCCCATAGTGGATCAGACCAGCGCTGCTTCCAATATCAGTCAGCTTCTCTCCAGTCAATTCTCCAACCTCACCAGTCAGTTGATAAAGAATGTCAGTCTTGGCGTAAATTATCATCCAGCGGGGCAGCTTACCAAACAGGAGGCGGATGTGCTTTTCTCAACTCAACTGTTCAATGACAGGCTGACGATAAATGGCAACTTCGGCTACGCAACCGGTACCAATCAGAGCACCAGCAACATTGTGGGAGACTTGGATTTGAACTATGCCCTCACCGATGACAAGAAGATTCAACTGAAGGTTTTCAATAAAACAAACACCAACCTGTTGACCACCACCGACATATCGCCTTATACCCAAGGAGTCGGTCTTATTTTCAGGAAGGAATTCGATAATTTCTGGGACCTTTTCCGACCTAATCATGATAAGAAAAAGACGGAGCCCATAGAACCGGTGAAGCAATAAGCAGCGGTTTCAATTTCATGATTCTATCCTCCTAAAAAAATAAAAAACAAGTCATTTTTGTTTGCTTTTTTTTAATGTTGATTAAGGAATGGCATTTCTTTTAAAAATAATTGTTAAGGCCTCATTTTCTTTAAGACTTCTTTAGTTTTTTTTATCTCTTGATTAAAAATTTTGATGATATTCATCTGATTTTATTTAAACATTTGGTGACATCAAAAGACCTTTATAAAACATAAAACGGAGAATGGATAAGAGTAAAAGAAGACAAATCCATTCTTTGCAAAGATTTTGTCATTCTTTGGTAAGAATCTTGAATTCTTTGCAAAGAATCCAGAATTCTTTGGTAAGAATCGTGAATTCTTTGGTAAGAATCTCGAATTCTTTGGTAAGAATCTCGAATTCTTTGGTAAGAATCGTGAATTCTTTGGTAAGAATCGTGAATTCTTTGCAAAGAGTTGATTTTTAGTCCCTAAACCGAGTAAATTTTAGGTAGCTTATGGTAAAAATCATCAACTCTCAGTTTGAGATTATGTAAATTATGGCAAAGTGACACTTTCTTGTTTTTCGATGGTCGATGAGTTTTAAGGGCCTTAAATCCATTTTGCATAATGTTCATCAAAAAAAATAAAAAGGGAGATGGAAATATTTCAGTCCCACCCATCAACATTTAAGGATGAAAAATAAGGTGATGCAGGTCATTGGTTACGTTAATGGTTTGTTGTAATTTTGCAGAAAAATAAAATCAATCAATCCAAAAATGAAATCGAGGGCGAGAATGTTCATCAATCAATTTTGATAGGATTGCTAAAGAAAAGTTAAATGGATGGGTAATGCTAGGTTTGGCATATATCTTGAAAGTAAAAATGGAGGAAGATAAAGATGGATTTTAAAGATGATAAAGGATAAAAGTTTAAATCGTTAATAATAAATAATATGAAGATGAAAAAGTTGAGTAAAATTTTCGCAATCGTTTGCCTGATGGTCATGGCAGGCATCAGGCTGTTTGCCCAAGATGACGAAAGGGCCTTGCTAAAGCAGATGATCAAGGAAGATCGCACCGCCATCGATGCGATTTCGATGTATCCGCACGACATCAGGAGGGATATTTTCATTGCTGCCAAGTATCCCGAGATAATTGTGCGGTTGGAATCGATGCAGAAGAAGACTCAGGAGCAATTCAATAATCTGTTGTCGCCCTATAACAGGGATGAACAGGAGAAAATATGGAACTTGACGAGGTATCCCAATCTCATTGCCGACCTTGCTTCGGGAAGGAGGAAATCGGAAGGTGATATCAGCGAAATCTTGAGGAACTATCCTGAAGAAATCCATAAAACGGCCATGGAAGAAGGGTTGAATAATTTTAATCTCCTGGTAACCATCAACTCCATGAACATGGATTATGACGCCAGCTTCGAATCTATGCTGAACGGCTATCCTGATGATGCCGTCAATGCTTATCGCGAGCTGATAAAGCAACCAGAGATATTGAACATCTTGTCTGACAACATGCAGTTGACAATCGTCATCGGCGATGTTTACAGAAAGACGCCAGACTGGGTGATGCACAAGTCGGATTCGGCCAATTTAGCCCTCGCAACAAAGAATGCCAAGGAAACTGAAGAGTGGAAAGAAAGCATGAACAACGACCCCGAAGCGCAAAAGGAATATGTGGAGGCAGCGCAGGAATATGCCAACGAAAATGGCTATTCTTCTGATGATTACAGCACCCCTTTGGCGCCAAACGCTTCGGTTTATTATACCAATTCCTACAATTGGTGGTTCGGATATCCTTCTTGGTATCCATATGAATATTGGGATCCGTATCCTTATTGGTATGACTGGGGATTTTATTATGGTCCGGGCCGAAAGATCATCTTTTTTGGCATGCCTTCGCCATGGTTGATGGATTGGTATTTCTATTATCCCGAACATCATCATCGCTGGGGCCATTTGTCGAATCATTATTATAATTATTACTACATACATCGTGAATCAAGACACAGCAACAGCGTGAGCAGGAGTGTGGATGGCTGGAGAAGAAGGAACAGCGACATCGTTAATGACGATTGGGATAGAAACCCTGACAAGAGGAGGCAATATTTCAAGGAATATGGGCAAATGGAATCGGCAAGAGCGAAATATAACAAGGAAAATCCGCAGCATTCGGTAGATAGAAGTCAATACTTGGCGAAGAATCAAGGCAAGTATCCGAGCATAAAGGCAGTGGCTGTGGAAAAGCCGGTTGGAACACAGACGAATCCACAGAACCAATTCAATTATCAGCGCGAAATGCCTGCTCCAGAAAAGAAACCGGTGATAAAGGTTCCGGATAATTATAAGGTTCAGCCACAAAACAACAAGCCTACCGAACCAAACAGGACTAACCCAACAAAGTCGAATCAATACAATGCACCGACACAGCCAAAAGATAATTCCCAAATAAGAAGTGCGGAGCAATACCATCAGAATACCTGGCAGCAGATACAACCTTCGAGGCCATCCAATCCTACACCAAACCGAAGTGTTTCTCCTGCACCAAATTATACGCCTGCACCTGTAAGAACACCAACGCCTGCACCAAAACAAGCGCCAACGCAAGCACCTTCTCAAGGCGGTGGTGGGAAAAAGAGGTAATTGAAATTAAAGGAAACGAAGTGCAATAAAAAACGGCAGTCAATCTCATTTGGCTGCCGTTTTTCTTTGGTAAAGAATGGTTTGGAGTTAATGGATTACCTGTATATTTCTCTGGTGAAGGTTACTTTTCTTTCTTTCAAATGATTTTCGATGAAGGTAAAGCATGCTTCATCTTCGCCAAGGAATTCGGGCGGTGAAATTCCTTTGCGGGTGAAGGTATTGTTCAATACCATTCTTGCGGCAGCAGTGCAAGTGTAGCCGGTAGTCCTGGCCATGGACATGATGGATGTCTCGACATCGTAAACATCATAAAGGTTATAGATTATTTTCAAATCGCCTTGTTCATCGGAGCCAGTAAGGGTAACTCGCATGATGGTAAAATCCTGTTCGTCGGGTTGGTATTTCCAGGCATCGAAGAGCAATTTGGAGGTAAGGTCAATAGGAGCTATTTCTGTGTTCTTGATGTTGAGTTTTTCTGTGGCGAAGAAGCCGGAATCCCTGAAGATTTTCATCAAGGTGGCATGACCGGGATAGCGAAGGGTCTTTTCCTTGAGATTCTTGATGTGGGGCATGGTAAAAAGTATGGACCGCAAGCCATCGGTATTGAAATGTTCCAAGGTTCCGCATTCTTCGAATTCGGTTGGTTCGATATCTGTCAAGGCTTCTTTGGTAATCATCTTACCATCTTCCTTATATCGGGCAGGACGGGTGTATTCTTCGATGACATCGACGGGAGAGAAGGGGGCTTTGTATTCCCAGGGCTTGTTTCGGACGAGTGGCAAGCCACCAACAAGGCATTCGTAGGAATCTAAAATCATTCTTTTGTTGTGATAGCCGAGCATGATGTTGCAAAGACCGGGAGCTACGCCACAATCGACAATGGCGGTGACGTTATTTTCGATAGCCAAGTCGTTCAGCAGGAAAGCATCTTCGGGGAAGAAGGAGATATCGACGACATTCTTTTTTGCGGTGATGATGGTCTTGAGGACATTGAAGCCAAGGAAGCCGGGTACGGCACCGATGACCAAATCGAAGGGAGCGATGGTGTTTTTCACCTCATCTTGGTTGGCAAAGTCGCAAATAAGGGTCTTCACCTTGTATTTGTTTTCTATGGACTGGAGGGTTTGCGGGTTGATGTCGGCACAAGTTACTTGGAAATCCTTGCTAAGGTCGGCAACGATGGCACTTCCCACCATTCCTCCTCCTAAAACTATTATATTCATATCTTTAATTTATGGCGGCAAAATTAGGAAAGAAAATAATTATTTCTGGCGGGTCAAGCCTTTTGTAATCTTATCGGCAAATCGGTACGGTCATTCAAATAAGGAGCCTATGGTTTCAATGGGTTCTAAATGCATCTTCGTTACCGAAACGAGGATGCTGGTAATGAGATTGAGAAGTGATGGGAAACGGAATGGATATGAATATTTGACGAACGAGAAGGGGTGAATGGTGATGCGAGATGAGGTTATGGGCTTGCGAGGTGGCGGGAAGGGGATGCGAGTATCGGATATGGTGATGCGAGTATCGGTTTTGGCGATGCGATGTTCCGTTATGGTGATGCGAGTATCGGTTTTGGCGATGCGATGTTCCGTTATGGTGATGCGAG
>CAIWCG010000028.1 GCA_903911135.1 uncultured Bacteroidota bacterium | reverse complement strand
GCATCCGTTTCGGTGCCATCATAGATACATGATTCAGCAATTTCTTGCAGTCGGCCTCCATGTCTTCACCAGATAAATCCACCTCTTGCAGGAGTTCCTGGTTTCGTTGAGACAAGCCGAAAAGATATGCCTTGTCGTAATATTCCAACATCATCCTCACCCAGTTTTCGAAGTCGTCATGCTCTAGATAATCAAGGCTTTGCTGCAATCTCAAGTGTCCTAGCCGCTTGGTAATCTTCAGGGTGTTTTCCTTCAGTTCATTCTTGTCGAATTGAGAATAAAACTTCACCAATTTCATCATCCTCACCTCATCAGGAATGGCAATCTTCACCACCTTGGCGCTCCTCATGATGGCATATAAGGCATCCGGAATCTTAGTTTTTCCAATGTTCTGGCTTTCGTCTTCCAGCCAAAGAATCCTATTCGGGTCGGCATGAAACCATTGCCATGCCACCTCATTTTCGAACTGCTCATTAGTTGGGGGAGGAGGCATGCCCAATGCGCCAAATGCCGAGCCCTTATGGTTTGCCAGCCCCTCCAGATTGATGATCTGTTCGCCATTCTTAAGCAAAGTGAGCAGCACATCGGTCTTACCCGTGCCAGTATTGCCACTTAAAATCATCACGTTTCGCGGTTGGTCAAAGATGTTGATCGCCCATTGCCTGTATGTTTTGTATCCGCCAGCAAGCACTTGAACCTTAAAGCCCGCAGTTTGTAATACCCAAGCCATGATATTGCTTCTAAGCCCACCACGCCAACAATGAATCAAAATCTTTTTGTTCGGAGCAAGTTCTTTTGCCTTGATGATATAGTCACTGAATTTATGCCCTACCAGCTCAAACCCCTTGATTACAGCCATTTCCTTTCCAAGTTGCTTATAGGTAGTACCTATAATTGCCCTTTCATCATTATTCAGAAGAGGGAGGTTTATCGCATTCGGAATATGTCCTTGAGCAAATTCACCCGGACTGCGGACATCAATGATGCAAAGGCTTTGGGCTAAAGATAAAAACTTATCAAGCCCTAAAGCTTTAATCATAATTTATCGAAAGTGTAATGATTATTTACCGGCAACTTTCTTGAGAGTAACGGCAGGTTCCTCTTTGGTTGCAGTAATGATTGGTTTTTGTATGGCAACAGGATATTCCGATTGGTTGGCTCTTGCTTTAAACCACTCTTGGAATATCACCAATTCATGTCCTTTTATGTCCCATTTTTGATCTTCATCTTCAGAAGCCAACAAATCGAATAAATGCTTTCTGCTTTTCCACACAGCTTCAAAATCAAAACTTTGATTGACAAGTTCATTGAGGATACGCAATATGGTAATGTCTCGTCCACGTACCTCTTTCATTTTCATGGTTCTTTCAATGTGTTTGCGCATACTTTCAATTTGATTTTGCGCAATATCCATTACTTCGCCATCAATCTGGTTCATGATGGATAAGATACGAATCCCGATATTGTAACCTTCCTTATCCTTATCGATTTCCTTGCATTCATCCAATAAATTCTTAGCAACTCTTTTGTTCTTTTTTAGAAACGCAACATTAGCAGCTAAGAATGCACGTCTGCTATCATGAAATTCAGAATGTACAACGGTTTCGGAAATTAAGCTATTTATCGCCAAATCAGCCTTTTCAAGATCACCTTGATAGTAAAAAGAATAAAATTCAAGTTCTCTTGCAGCAGAGTGGTTGCTGGTATTTTTATTGAAATAATCCTGAGCTAACCTTGCATGTAATCCTGCTGATTTGAAATCATAAGAATATAATTCGTTTTCAGCAAGATTATAAAATGCAGAACCTAATCGGCGTTTCATGTAAATAGATGGATTATCCTGAATCAAATCAACTAAGTTATGACATACCGATTTAGCTTCAATCTGCTGGCCATTAATCTGGAATAGTTCAAATTCCAAAAGATGTAGATAGTAACCGATATTGGCTGATTTGGTGTAGTTGTATATCTCTTTTAAATCATCAACAGACTCAGATAATAGTTTCTTGTCAACTACATTTATCGAGGAAAATTCATTGTTAATTATCAAGCGATAATAGTAATCGGTTGCCTTGTGTACTGCATCACGGCAATACTCATAAAACTTAATTTCTGCAGTAAGTTTCTCGTATTCTACCTTCCCTTTTCTTAAGCCTAAGTATATTTGTTTTAAATATGATACTTCGACCAATTCAGAATACAATTCATATTTTTTCGCCTTAACAATTATTTTATCATAAACATTTTCAAGTTCATTTGATAAGCCGCGTCCAAGTAAAATATGTGCTTGCATTATCTTTTTTCTCACATCTATTGTAGCTTTTACAAACTCAGGATAAACGTCTTTACGTTCAACATTAATGTCAAGGATTAGACATTCATGAATTTTTTCAATCAATCTTATAGATAATTTTTCAAAAGCATCCACTGATGAAGAATTCGTGTATAATATGCTAATGATTTCATCTTGAGTCATCTCTTCATCTGATATCAAGAGATCAAAAAGATTTGCGGTCTTTGTTTTATTGTTTCCAAATATCTCATCGAAACAATTTAAATACCTCCTAACAGAGTTAATTTCTTCATTAGTAAGGCCTTTTACTAAATCTCTTAGTGGAGTACTGCATTTTTTTAAGTTGTTCATAATCAAAGTGTTTAGTCGATTAATATATAATTATTTTGGGTTGCGTCGAGGATTGGATATTTTGTCCATTGGTAGTGAAGGTTCATGATGTAATTTTGCTCTGTCATTGTAAAGATATGATTAGTTGTTCTTAAATTTGAAGTTCCAAAATTAATTAATAAAGTACATTCCCTCCAAATAAAAGTTTATTGTCCTGTAGATTAAATAAAAAATAAGCTGATTATCAAAAAAATAAAAAAATAATATAAACAATTAAATACCAAATATCATGTTAGAAATAATAATTGCAATTCTCCTTTCAATAGGAATAAAATCAGACGGTAGCGACATCAAAATCTTGTCTGATAATACATCTAAGGATGGTTATGAAAAGATAACCTTTAGAGATGTTTCTACAGGAGATAATTTTGTTATCGGCGGTACCGAACAAAGCGGATGGGGAATTATTAACACAGGAACTGTATCCGTATCAGGAAACTAAAATAAATAAAATATAAACGACAAAACTTAAGAATCATGTTAGAAATTATCATTGCAATTCTCCTTTCATTAGGAATCAAATCAGACGGAAGCGACATTAAAATATTGTCCGATAGGACATCAAAATCCGGTTATGAAAGAGTGTCATTTGTTGATGTAACAACTGGAGATCACTTTGTAATTGGAGGAACAGAACAAAGCGGATGGGGAATAATCAGTTCAGAACAAACAAACGTTTCGGATAAATAAATTTGAATAAATAAACAAAGCTTAAAAATTATGTTAGAAATTATCATTGCGATTCTCCTTTCATTAGGAATCAAATCAGACGGAAGCGACATTAAAATCTTGTCAGACTCAGTTTCTCCTACAGGTACTGAAGTAGTAACATTTTATGATGGTTCCAATGGAAATCAATATTCCATAGGTGGAACGGAACAAAGTGGATGGGGAATTATCAACAGCAATCCTACCCCAACCATTTCAGCTTCTGGAGATCTTCTTAAATAATAATCTATTTAATATATTCTCTTTTGTTCCCAAAAGGATTTGGGAATGATATTCATTAGTTGATATTTTTATCTAATTATAGAATTTATATTTTAAAGACGGAGCATGAAGAATGCTTCGTCTTTTGTTTTTATTAAAATTCAGAAAGAAATGATGGATTTAGTTTTTGGCGAAATCAAGGAGTTAATGGACGAAAGGGCTCATCTTTATAATCAAAAGGCATTTATTAGTAATGATCCGATTTCGATTCCGCATCAGTTTGAAATGAAGGAAGATATCGAGATTTCGGGATTCTTGACTGCAACGATATCATGGGGACAACGGACGTCCATCATTAGAACTGCCAACGAACTGATGGACAGAATGGATAGGGCACCATTTGATTTTATCATCAATCATGATGATGAAGAACGCAATGATTTCAAGGATTTTGTCTATCGAACATTTAATGGCGTGGATATGGTTTTTTATCTGAAATCATTACAGAACATATATAAAAACAAGGGTGGAATCCATGCAATATTTTCTGCCAATCATTCATTTGCTGATGCCAATATAGAGCATGGAATTCGTGCTTTCAGAAAGGTGTTTTTCGAGCTGGAACATGAGCATCGAACGGAAAAGCATTTCTCTGACATATCGAAAAATTCGGCTGCAAAACGGATGAACATGTTCCTGAGATGGATGGTGAGAGCGGACGACAAGGGCGTTGATTTTGGCCTTTGGAAAGATTTGAATGCCAGCCAATTGCTTTGTCCTCTTGATACGCATTCGGGCCGGGTGGCTAGGGCTTTCGGACTGCTGGAGCGGAAGCAAAATGATTGGCAGGCGGTAATTGAATTGACTGAAAACCTTAAAAAGATGGACAGCCAAGATCCTGTGAAATATGATTTTGCATTGTTCGGGATGGGAGTGAATGAGGAAGCCCTTCCAATTGCTTGAAAGGGCTCGCCAGATAAAATGTTTTTATTGAGGTTTAAGGAACTATGGTGTCAATGATTTCGGAGCTGGCACCATGGCCTTTGGCATTGAAATATTGAAGCAATATCTTCACCCGTTTTCCTTTTTGAGCCAGGGTAAAGGCAAAGTCGATGGTGTCGTCGGTGGTCTCCGCGCTTTTAATGAACTGCCCTTCTGAAACAGGCTCTGGAGTAGGGTGCAAGGGGTCTTCATTCATGAAAATATAGACAAATCCATCGCATCTGGATACATCATCAGGTAGGGCTTTGCTGGTAGTTTCGCTGCTGGCAATGGACTTCAAGATGACATGCAACGGGGTGTTCAAATCGGTGGATATTTTCGTTGGATGTTCCTTTGGGCCTTCGCCGATTACGTGGCGAACATTGCTGTCTATATGGATATTCCAGGCAATCTTTTTTAAATCGGAAATGAGCACATTGTTCTTCACGCTTATCTTGACAAAATGATTCAAGATGGGCTCCAGCACGATGCGGTCGTTGGTTTTTGTCGTGGTTTGATCGGGCGATCGGGTAGCTTTATGTGCTAGTCCACCCACGGCAAAACTCAAGTCCCAATTGCCTTTGGGTGTGGTCATTTTATCTCTTTCGGAGGCGATAATTCCCAAGCCGGGATGTAGTAGAGGGTCGGTGCCTTCATAAACGGCAATAAGTTTTGCGTTGAATAATTCGTCTGTTAATGTGTGATTTGACATTTTTTTATTATTTATTGTTTAAAAAATTTAATTTTATCTAATTTACGGATACTTCCGTCTGTATTACAGATACCTCCGTTTGCCGTTCAGATATCTCCGTTTGGTTCACGGATATCTCCGTCTGTCGTTCGGATATTCCCATTTGGCTCACGGATATCTCCGTCTGGCTTTCGGAGATCCCCGTTTGGTTTTCGGAGATCCCCGTTTGTAAAACGGGAACCTCCCTTTTAGCTTGAAAAGGGCAAAAGGACATGCTTTCGGCTTGAAAACCAAAGCTGGCAGGGAGGAAACTGAAATTGGGAAGGGCTCTTAGGTCCATTGTCGGAGGGATTTAGCCGATGGCAAAAAAGAAGAATCCCTCGAGACGGAAGTAGAAGTTAATACGGAATGGATATTTTTCACAGATGCAAAGAAAGTTGTATTTTTCCGCAATGATATGATAATAGTCATGAATGCGAAACTTTAACTTTCGCCGATAGTCTTGTTGTTGGTCAAGAATTTATATTTTTGGATGGTCAGTTTTGCTAAAAAGGCGGTGACAAATGCAGCTTTTTTCATATGATCGGCAAGGCATTTTCGGTTGGCCTTGTCTATCCTTTCTTCCGACGCCTTCAGTTCTTCATAGCTTTCCCTCATTTCTTCCAAATCTTTTTGGGGATATTCAGTGTCCTTGAAATCATTCAAAACCCGTTCCATGTTCTTTAAGGTATCCTTTACTGTTACACCTATTCCGAATGAAAAGGTGGCCCCACATTTAGGACAGGTGAAGTTCAAGAAATTTATTTTGTATTTGTTTCGAGATTGCCCTGTGGATTTGAGTGAAGCAGGATGATTGCAGGCTATGCAGTAGATGTCGTGATAGATGTCTTTCAGATAATATTTGTCGGCCTTCATTTTTAGGAGGAATTCTTCCCTCATTTTGGCAAAAGAAAAAGTTAGTTCCTCCACCGTTTCATAATGAGCGATCATCTTGGGAATGAGCTCAATGTCGCTTGGATGTTTTGCAGGGAAGTTCCTTAAAAACTTTATTGTCCATTGCAGCATTGCTATCAATTCTTTCTCTTCTTTGGTCAAATATTTTTCTTCCATAAGATTTTTAATTCATGCAAACATAACTAAATGGTTGATTATGCTTCTGTTCAGCAACCAAATTTTATACTATATATATAGGAGTGTTCATTCGAAGCTACCGGCCGTCAGAGCATAGCCCCGATAGTAGCGGCAGCCCGCTGCTTTGTATAAGTAATGGAGATGCAGCGGCTACAGCGGATAGCGGGACGCACCATGATACGAGAAGGAACTATAGGCTCCAAAAAAGAATTAGGAATTAAAATTTAGGAATTAGGAGTTGTTTGGAGGGAAATGGAATGGGAGAAAACCTGAATATTAAAACTGATACCGGGCACCAAAACCAAAGTTATAGTTTTGGGTGGTTTTGTTGATGGGGTATTCGTTCTTATAGATGCTGCTCATGCCATACTTCCCAATGGGTTGAATGAGTATGGAGAAATCTTCCGACAGCTTGTAGGAAACATTTATTGATGCCAACAGGCTCAAATAATTTGTTTTAAATGGGCTGTTCCCACTTGTTTCGGAATAATAGTTGTAGGAATATGTGGTTGGAGAGAACAAAGTAGCGCTGATCTTTGGGAAATAGGTTATGGATGGCCCAGTTCTTAATTCAACATTGAATCTTCCGGTTCTAAATCTATAACCTATCATCAAGGGATATTCCAAGGCTTCCATCCTATTGGTTACCGTGAGGTTTGAAATGTTGATGTCTTGATAGGAATATCGAATCCAAGAATAATTTGCTCCGGTGGTAAGCAGGAAATTATTCAAGGAAACCGTTAGCCATAGGCCCAACGAATAGGATGTCATTTCCCTTTCCGAATTTTTGAGCGTGTTGACCACAAACTCATAATTGCCGCCATTGCTTTTGTATAAGGAACGAGTGAAAACCGGTCCACCAAAGGCATCCAATGACACATGAACATTAATGCCATGATGATCGTCCTTATTCCTGAATATGTCCGGCTGTGGATTGTTGTTGGTATTGTTTCTGGTCGTATCCAAATGCTTGAACGACTCCTCATTTTGTTTGCTTGTCAATTCATTCAAATCGGCTACAGGAATCGCTTCAAGGTTCTCTGCTCGTTCACTTGCAGGTTCAGTTTTAGTGGGTTCGGCAGGTGTAGGCGTTATTTGTTCTGTAGATATAATTGCTGGTTTTTGTTGAATATTTGTCTTAGTTTCTGGAACATTAGAAATACTTGGAGCAGGTTTTGATTCAATAATTTTATTTGTAGGCTGGGTATTTTCCGTCATCGGTTTATCATTGGCAATAACTTTGGGAACAGCGGGTTCATCTTTGGAAACATTTTCAATGATGGCTGGAGTTTTATCGCTGCCTTTTGCCTGAATTGAATATGGATTGCTCGAAACTTCATCATTTGACTTTAAAACGGTAACAAGGCCAACGGTAATGACGATGGCTACAATGGAAACTATCCATAGCAAGTATCTTCCATTATTGTTTCGCTTGTTCAAATATCCCGCTTTGGTCAGGTTTTCACTGATAGCGGACTTTAAATCTGTCGGTGGAGAGCTTTCTCCATTCTTCAGAGAGTCTCTGAAGGTATTTTCCATATTTTTCATATCGCCCTTTTTGAATTGATTTGACAATCCATCATGTGTTCTGTAATTTTTCTTTGTAGTGCCTTCTTTGCTTTAAATAATTGCGTTTTGGATGTATTTTCAGATATGCCCAGCATGGTGGCTATCTGTTTATGGCTCATTTCCTCTACCACATAGAGATTGAAAACAAGACGATAGCCCGTAGGCAGTTCCCTTACCATATCCATAATCTGGTCGGTGGTTAGGTCATATACGGGTTCATCGTTTTCGTCCTCATGCATCAGGTGATCGCTTACATTTTCCAAGGAGACAGAATTGATGTTATGCGATTTCTTTCTAAAATAATCTATCGAAGTATTGACAAAGATTCGCTTTATCCATCCATCGAAAGTGCCTTTGGCCATATCGAACGTCTTGAGCTGAACAAAAACCTTGATGAAACCATCCTGGAGAATATCCTTTGCCTCATCCTCGTCTCCGGAATAGCGCATGCAGATATGATACAGCCTTTTTGAATAGGTATCGTAAAGCGTATCAAAATGCTGTTGGTTACCTGCCAAACAGCCTTTTACCAAGTCGTTAATATCCATATGTTTCGATTATGATACGCAAGAATTCGATTCTGTTGCCTGCCAAATGGTCATTTTATTCAATATTTAAATGTAAAATTAATAAAAATCCATTTAATAAGGAATTTTTATTTATTAGCATTGGCCATTTAAACTATAGGAAAACTCCAATCTTAATATTAATTATTGGGAATTGATTATGGGCAAAAGAGAATTTTATGAAGTCCTGATAATAGATGATTTTGAAACGATTTATCTGGTAAAAATATCTGAAAATGGGGTAAATGAAAAGTAAAAAAACGAATGGCTCTTTAACACAATAATTTAGACATGTCTTGATAATAGACTTCTTTCATAATTAATTACAAATATCATTCAAAATGCCTGATTTGGCTAAAGCCAATACACTATCTACATTAATACCCTCCCCGATTAATCGGGGGGGGGTAATCAAAGGCCCAACAAATAGGGCTTTAGCCACGATATTTTGCATGAATTATGTAAAGAGGTCTAATGAAGAAAAGGAAGGGGATAAATATGCATGATAATGGGATTTGTCAAGAAATAGATTTGAAGCAGATTAGGTAATGGTAAAAGTATTCCGTAATTTTGTGGCTTGAAAATATGTTAATTATCTTAAAAACCTTTGTCGAGATTTATTATTTTTTATATTAATGAAACCTTTTGATGATGGGGGTTTGAGGAGGTACCGACAATCCGAGTATGATCTAGAACTTCAAATATTTGGAAATATAAATTCCTTCTTACAGAAGTTGAAACGCATCTCGTCAAGATGCTTATATACTTTATCGTTTACCTAATGTCATGAATAAGATATATGTAATTTTTCTTTTTGTTTTCTTCGCCTTTAACTATATGGCTCAAGGCAACAAAATAATCGATAGTCTTGAAATCGAATTGAAAAAGTTAGATATGATCAAGCGAGAATTAGGCAATAAAGCACCTAGGTTATTTGATACCACAAAGGTTAATATTTTGAACGAACTATCACGCTCTTATATCGGTAATGACCCTGATAAAGCGTTCGATTATTCACAACAAGTTTGGACAATTTCGGAGCAACTGGAATATAAGAAGGGTATCGCCAATGCATTCATTACCTTTGGCAGGATTCATAATCGTAAAGGTGATTTTCCATTGGCAATGGACTATGCATTTAAGGCAATAAAGTTGTTTGAAGAGATAAAATACAAAAATGGTTTAGCTTATGCGAATTATGTATTGGGTGTCATTTTCAATAGCGAAGTAAATTTCGTGGAATCGCATAAATATTATCAGAAGTCATTGAAAATTTATGAGGAATTAGGTGACAAAAGTGGAATCGCCTTGGCATACAATGTGATTGGAGATAATTTCAACGAGCAAAAGAATTATGATGATGCATTGAAGTACTTGGAAAAAGCGCGGAAACTGTTTGATGAAGACCATGACATGAAAGGTTTGTCATATACCTATAACAATATTGGGGAGGCCTATTATCAGAAGGGAAATTACACAGAAGCAATAAAAAATTATTTTCATGCAAAGGTAATTGAGGAGCAAAACGGAGATAAATACGGTGTGGCGGTTACCAACAATAACATAGGCGAATCTTATTCTAAACAAGGAGAACAGACGGAAACATTGAAGCTCTATCTTATTGCTTTACAAAGCTTTGAAGAATTGGGCAATAAAAAAGAAATTGCTGAAACATACAATAGAATCGCTGAAAGTTTTCTTAAACAAAATAAAAATGAAGAAGCTCTTGCCTATGAAACCAAAAGTCTTGATTTGTCCAAGGAAATAGGTGCCAAGAACAATTTGATTACTGCTTATAAAAACCTTGCGATGATCTATTTCCAAAAGAAGAACTATGAGGAAGCCTATTTGCATCAAGTCCTTTATATCAATACTCCGGTAACTTTCCTTACGCCGCCATTTCATTAATTGTACCGAGGACGATAATTTGTTGATAAATTTCCTTTATTTTTTGTTGACTTGGCTTTATTTCTAAGTTTG
>CAIWCG010000027.1 GCA_903911135.1 uncultured Bacteroidota bacterium | reverse complement strand
TTTCGAAGCCACCTGCCGTAGAAACCTAGCCCCGATAGTAGCGGCAGCCCGCTGCTTGGTGTCGGAAAGGGGGAGCAGCGGCTACAGCGGATAGCGGGACGAAGATGGGACGAGAAGCAAGCATAGGCTCCTTAAAAGAATTTTGAATTATGAATGGATAGAGCCGAAAAGGACTACGAATTGAGTGTCTTTTCGATGCTTTGCCATAGCAGGGTGGCCGATTTATCCCAGTTGAAATCGTCTTTGCGTACGGTGCCTTTGCTTATCAGTTCTTCACGGAGGCGTTCGTTGCCGGTTATTTGTTGCATGGCCTCTGCAATGGATTTATAGGAGTGCGGATCGGCGAGAAGTGCCGCCCCATTGGCCACTTCGGGCATGGAGGTGACATTGGAGGTGATGACCGGAATGCCTGCATTGAAGGCCTCGAGAATGGGGATACCGAAGCCCTCGAAATAGGGGACATAAGTCATGGCATAGGCCGAACCCATGAGCTTTATCAGGTCCTCATTATCTACTCGGCCAGTAAAAACTACGTCCTCTTTGTGGGTCATGGCATCGAAGGTGTGCTGCAATTCGCTTACCCACCATTTTCGCTGCCCTGCAATGACCAGCTTGAAGGGCTGTCCTGAATTTTTCTTGAATTCATCGAAGGCCAAGAGCAGGTTTTTGATGTTCTTGCGGGGCTGTATCGAACCCACGAAAATGAAGTAGGGCTGACCATTGGTATAATGATTCCTTGTTTCGAGAATGGTATCGGAATGTTGGGGAACAAAGGCATTGCTGACGCCATTATAGATGACATCTATCTTATCCTCCTGCACCTTATATCTATTGATGATGTCTTGTTTAGAGAACTCCGAAACAGTGGCTATCCTATCGGCCTTCATGGCGAACTTTGGGAAATAATGATGATAGTATTTCTTGATGAGCCAGGGGAAATGTTCGGGGTATTGTTCGAAATTCAAATCGTGAATGATGGAAATGGACTTTACCTTGGTTGTTAAGGACATATAGCCATCGGGCGACAGGAAAAGATCGGCCTTGATATCCTTCAAGATGCGTGGCACCGAGTGCTCGAACCATAAGTAAAAAAGAAATGGATGCCGTGCCTGCGGACCAACAATCAAGGGGGTAATGTTATCAGCAAACAGGAACTCATCATCATAGTCCCTATCGAAAAGGAAGAAGAAATGATGCTCTGGATGGGCGTTGGTAATCCTGTTCATGGTTTCATATATTACCGTACCGATACCTTCCAATCGGTTCTTTAAAAGTAATCTAGTATTGACAGCTATATTCATTTGATGGGTTCAAAATTAGTCAAAAGAGTATAAACGACAGGATGTTTGAGAAATTAAATTTACTTTTACACCGCTTAAAAGCAATACAATTATTCAAAATGATTTTCGTTTAATTTTCTTAACAATGAATGTAATTACCAGTTCGATGAAAAAAACAACAAGGATTTTAATGGCATTAGTTCTCTTCTCGTCATTGGGTTTTTCGCAAGAAGTGCCTATAGGTCAATGGCGGGTACATTTGCCTTATAACGATGTGATGTCGGTTACAGAAGCAAAAAACAGAATCTATTGTGCCTGCAGCAAAGGCTTGTTTTTTTATGACAAGAATGATAATCGTATCGAACGGCTTTCGAAGATATCCGGTTTGTCTGATTTGGAGATTTGCGGAAGCGATACCACTTTCAATGTCATTAATGGTGGGGTAAAGTACAATCCGGTGGTTGATATGCTGATGATCTGCTATAAAAATGCAAACATCGACATCATCAAAGGTGGCAAGCAAATCATCAATCTTAGCTTTATAAAGGACAAGAATATTCCTGGCAAGAAAGTAATCAACCACATCACTTTCATTGGCGACAAAGCATTGTTGTCCTGCAGTTTTGGAATACAGGTGGTGAACATGGGAAAAATTACCGGACCAGAATTTGGGGATACTTATTATATCGGTTTAGGAAGCAAGAACCGTGAAGTATATGATGTTGCTTCTGATGGTTCCTATTTGTATGCGGCAACGGACAGCGGTGTTTACAAAGCAGATATTAACGACCCGCATATCAATGTAAACTCTGCCTGGAGTTTTGTAGAAGTACGTCCGGGATGCAGTTCAAATTGCCCAATAGTCTTTAATCACATCATCTATTTTGCAAACCATATTATCGCCAATTGTACCCATCATACCTATGATGTAGGATATATCTTCGATGGCACTTCATGGTCGCAATGGGATTCCCTGCAAACCACGAGAAAAGATATGCAGGTATGTGACAATGGTATGGTCATTTGTGATGCATTCGGAATATATTTATGGGAAGACCTCACTGGCAGAAGCAGAATATTATATGATTATGCTATTTCGAAAAATCCACTTCAAGCCATCATTGATAAAGATAAATATATATGGATTGCCGATAACGGTTCTGGATTGGTGAGATATACGCCAGCACCAGATAACAGATATGAAAAAATCTATCCTAATGGTCCGGGAACCAATTCATCCTGGGCTATGGATATAAGAAACAACAATGTTTGGGTTGTGCCTGGTGGTTTCACAAGCACTTTCGCCCCGTCCTATAATATTGATGGGTTATTTACTTTCCAGAATTCCACATGGGCTAATTTCACCCATAATAATACTCCCAAATTGGATTATACCTTTCATGATTTCGTCCATGTTGCAATCAACCCGACCAATCCATCTCAAGTTTTCATGGGAAGTTGGGGTTCAGGAATTGTAGAGTTCGACAATAATGTTTTCACTCAATCTTGGGAACCGACAACTTCCGGGTGTTCGCTTCAAAAATCAAATATCGCCGGTGATAATGGATGTTATATTGGAGGAATGTCTTTTGATACATTGGGAAATCTTTGGATCGTAAACTCACGTGCAAACAATTTGGTGGCTGTGAAATCATCAAAAGGAACTTGGTATAATTATTACCTTCAACCCTGGAACAGCAGTGCGATTGAAATGACCAATGCGGCCGTAGATAAAAACAATCAGTTTTGGGCAATATTTAGAAATGGAAATGTAGGGGTATTCAATTATAACAATACGCTTGACATCACAACTGATGACCAATCCAAGGTTTTGACTACTGGTTTGAACCAAGGACATTTGCCTGCTGCCGTTCATGCCTTGGCTGTAGATCATGATGGAGCAATGTGGGTGGGAACTGACGCAGGAGTGGCAGTTTTTTATTCGCCTGGAGATATATTCAGCAATAACAATTTCGATTGTCAACAGATACTTATTGAGCAAGATGGTCATGCACAATATTTACTTGGAGCCGAATCGGTAACTGCCATTGCCATTGATGGAGCGAATAGAAAATGGTTTGGCACGCTAAATGGCGGAGCATTTTTAATGTCGGCAGATGGCATTACACAAATCTATCATTTCGACGATTCAAACAGTCCTTTATTATCAAAAAATATCCAAGCCATTTCCATCAATCAACTTACTGGAGAGGTCTTTTTCGCAACCGACAAAGGAATTGCCTCCTTCAAAAGTACGGCTACCGAAGGCACTGATGACTGCAATATTTTTGCATTTCCAAACCCGGTTCGTTCCACCTATAACGGAGTCATCGGCATCAAAGGATTGGTGGCAAACATGAATGTCAAGATTACCGATATCACCGGAACTTTGGTTTATGAAACCACCGCCAATGGTGGCGAAGCCATCTGGAATGGAACAAATTTCAAGGGGCAAAGACCTTCCACGGGCGTTTATCTTATAATATGCACTAATGAAGATGGTTCAAAAACCTGTACTGGCAAGTTGCTTTTCATCAATTAAAATCTTGAAAAGTCCTTATTTCGAGTTCTCATGTATGTAAACAAGGTATCTTTGTATGTATTCAAGGCTCCTTTGTATGCATACAAGGCATCTTTGTATATATGCAAGGCATCTTTGTATATATACAAGGCTCCTTTGTATGAATTCCAAGCTTATTGGAACGTGTTTCACTCACCAAAAAATCCAATTAAGTCACAAATATCTAAATTATTGATATTTTGATGATTATTTAATTATTATTGATGAGCACCAAAACCAGAGGAATCATTTTTCATACCATTAAATATGGCGAAACAGGTTTGATTGTGAAGATTTACACCGAAACATCGGGCCTACAATCGTTCATCATTACCAACGTGACAAGTAAAAAAACGAAGATGAAAGGGGGAATTTTCGAACCGATGACCTTGGTAGAATTGATTTTTGAGCCAAAGGAAAATCGTTCCTTGCAAAGGATAAAGGAAATCAGAACCAATCCGGCTTTTCATTCCATTTCCACCGATATCGTCAAAAGTTCGCTGCTGCTTTTCATGAATGAAATAGTTTATAAATCCATCAAGGAACAAGGGCATCCCGACCAGCCGCTGTTTGATTATATATTTACTTCATTACTTATATTAGACTTGAATCCTAAGCCAAATCCTAATTTTCACCTGTATTTTATGGTTCAATTATCCAGATTGTTGGGCTTTTTTCCTCTTGGCGAATATTCGGAACTCACCCCCTATTTCGATTTGAAGGAAGGGAAATTCATTCAATCAAACATCGAGTTATTAATAACTATGAATGAAAATCTAAGCAGTGATTTATATTTTTTGATGAATTGCCATATCGATGAACTTGAAAACTTGAAACTCAATCATTCCATCCGTAAATCATTGATGAATAAGTTGCTGCTCTATTTTGAGCTGCACCTTTCTACATTCAAAAACATGAAGACACCGGATATTTTGGAGGCAATTTTCAGTTAATGAAATAAGGATTACCACTCTGGAAAAGACCAGCAATCGCGTGCATGCTTGCTGCCACCAATTACACCGAACTGACCCCAATAAAAATAATAGGTAACGCTTATGTTGGTGTAAATGTACCAGTCATTGGTGGTCGGATTGCCACGAGGAGCGCCGGTTTTTGCCCTATGACCGGCTGTTCTATCAGAAAGATCGGTGGATATGTTTCCAATATTTGCACGCAGTATGGCTTCATCAGGATAATAACCGCTTATATCATCCAGATAATCGGTAAAAGTTTTCCTGAATCCCAATTCCAATCCAAAATCAAAACTTCCATTATATCGATAGGAAACTCCAACCCCAAATGGAATGCAAGCTTGTGTAAGTGAATATTTAGTAGGGTAATTACCGCTGAACATCGTCTGGCCTTCGGTTCCCAATGGCTGCAAATCATACCACTGGCCATTGATGCTGTCTTGCGGATTAAAATGAAATAGAGCAACCCCAGCAAATAAATAAGGTGTCAAATTACTGCGAGCAAGGAATCCTGATTTTCTTCCAAAAACATTGTAAATGAAATGTATGCCAATTTCAGTTATTCCTGATCGAAAGGCTAAATTCCGAGCTCGGTTGGCTACATTGCTGTTATAATAATCCGTAGCGGTTACTTCGCCGTTATAAAAAGCAATTCTGGCACCAAAATGTGATGCAAAAATACAGGAAAGATGAGCCCCCACGCCATATTGTGAATAGGTGTAGTTGAAGTTTTCGTTCAAATCGCCGGTATAATTTGATACTCCAGCCGACAATCCAATGCCAAAATATGGTTCGAAAGGAGTTTGCGAGCTTACATCATTTGAAAAAGTAGTCATCATCAATAATAATATTGTTGATAGGCTAAAATTTAATCTGAAAGCCCTATTGGTCATGGTTTTTAACGAATTATAAAGCCACAAAAGTATGAATTTCAATGAATGTAAGTTTATATGAGTATGCTTATTACTATTTTCAATAGGGAATAGTTTCAAACCGGAATCCATTTTTTGTAAATTCTTTGAGTATAATTGGGAGGGCGTAAAACAATTTCTCCGACGCCTTTAGGCTATCATGAAATACAACTATGGAACCCGGAGAAGTTAATTTCAGAACATTTTTCAGGCAATTCTCCTTAGAAATGAACTTATCGAAATCGCCACTAAGAACCTCCCACATGATGATTTTGTATTGATTCTTCAGAAACCTCGCCTGTGAGAATTTTATCCTGCCATAAGGTGGCCTGAACAAGGACGACTTGATGGTTTCGCTGCACAATTTCACATCAGCGAAATAATCTTCATCCGCATTCTTCCATCCATTCAAATGGTTTTGCGAATGATTGCCAACGTGATGACCGCTTGAAACGATTGCTTGGAAAATGTCTGGATGAGCCACAACATTTTTTCCGAGGCAAAAGAAGGTTGCCTTGGCATCATGTTGTTTCAATAATTCCAGCACCTTTTCTGTAATGCCCGGCGTAGGTCCATCATCAAAAGTAAGATAAATCACCTTGTCCTTGGTTGGAATATTCCAAATCAAGGAAGGATAAATCGCTTTCAGCAGGTAAGGTGTCTTGAAGAAATACATTTGATGATTGAAAAGTAAACTCGAACTATTATTATGGCTGGCTAAATTACATAAACCCAGAATAAGCAATTGAAATTATTCTCTCCCTATTCATAATTCATGATTTTTAATTTATAATTCCTTTTTGGGGGCGCCCCCTTTCTGCAGCCAAGGGAGAGAGGGCTGCAGAAAGCGGTCGGGGTGTTGCGTGGGTTCGCTGCGCTCCGTTTTTGCCGCCATCAACAAACGCAAGACAAAGGCGGCAAAGAACCGCCTTCGGCGCCACTCCACTCCCTCGCCCAAGGCTACGGATGACGGATACGGCTAAACGATGTTTTTACCTGATGATGACCAACTTGCCCTTGGCAGACACGCTGTGCTCTTGCAGCACTTGCCAAAAGTAAATGCCTTGACCAAGTAGCAAGGTGATTGTTTCTTGGCCCGACCTATTAAGAAGATTATAAGCATAAACCTCCCTTCCCAACACATCTGTAACCCTTAAACTGCCAGCAGCAGTGAGATTATATTGAAGTGTGAAGGTGCCAGAGTTGGGATTAGGGTAAACTAAAATCCCTCCTAATGTTTTTATTTCATTTATCCCTGCTGCTGTATCTGGAGCAAGTTTTACTACCCAATAATCAGGTGTTCCAAGTGCACCATGATGACCAGTTACATCATGGTTATTACCACTGGAGGAGGTAATAACAGCATATCCGCCATCATTGCAGTGGATAATTCCTGACACATCTTCACTGCCATTATAGCTGCCATAACGCCCTGCCCAATGAATATTACCAGAAATATCAACCTTTACAATCCAAGCACCCCAATAGGAAGAATTACCGGCAATTACAAAACCAGAATCATTTGATGGACAAAGTAACCCACCATTTGCGATTGTATCTGCATAACAATTTGACCATTGCAAAGCACCATTTTCAAAGAGTTTGATAACCCAAATAACATACCATGTATGCGTACCGCACATTACATCACCATTATTAGTCGTACTAGTGGAGCCACCTACAGCATACCCACCGTCCAATGTTTGAATTATACTGCTTGATCCATCAAGTCCATTTCCGCCATAACATTTTGACCATAAAACCATCCCTGATGTATCTATTTTTATGACCCAAGAATCACCGTTCAATGTATCGCTTGTACAGCCATCACCGTTGTTTGAGTATGAATTACCAGTAAGAATATAATTCCCATCATGAGTTGCTATTACATCATATAGATTATCCCAATTCGTACCTCCATAACACTTTTGCCATACCAAGTTTCCTTGGTTATCAATTCGTACAACCCAACCATCGTGAGTACCGTTGGTACCATGATTTCCAATAACATCACCATCAGTTGCGCTTGTAATACCACAGAAAATATAGCCTCCACCATAAGCTTGTATAATTGAATAAGCTTCGCTTGAACTACTTGGGCCTCCATAGCATTTTGACCATTGAATTGCACCAGTATCATTCAATTTCATTACCCAAACATCGCCATGACCATGACTATTAGTAATATCCCCATCATTCGAATTTGAATAGCCTGCACAAATATAGCCTCCATCATTTGTTTGGCGTATAGAATTTATCCTATCTGTACTGGAACCACCATAGCATTTAGCCCACTGGATGCTGCCACTTGAAGATAATTTTACAAGCCAAGCATCTGAATAGTTGTTACCATGAAAACCAATAACATCACCATCAGTAGATTGCACCTCACCGCCAATAACAAACCCACCATCTAAAGTTTGAATAATAACTTTAGGATAATCTGGACCAGTACCACCTAATGATTTAGCCCATTGGATGGATGGCTGGGCAATACAATTAAGAAAAATAAACTGTGAGTATATGAATATATGAATTAATTTTTTTTTCATGTTTAATGTAAATTAAATACAACACATCCCCAAAATTGGGATGTGTTGTATTAAGTTTTTATACTATTTTAATAAGGTTATACGTCCAGATTTTACACTTCCATTATCGTCAATTACCTTCCAATAATACATGCCATTGTTCAAATAAGATAGGTCAACATTTAATTTGTTAATTGAACCAAAAATTATTTTAGAAAAAATGATACGATTTGAAAGATCCAAAATAACAAGGGTTCCTTTGCTTGTTAGTAGTTGATAATTTAAAATATATTTCCCGTCACTTGGACTTGGATACATATCTGCGGAAAAAAACAATGGCGGTTTTACTTTTAATTTATCAGGATTTGCCTTTCGTTCACTATGATAAGCCGCACAATTTACCCACATATCGTTGTATGAATCAAAGGTGCGATCTGCATTAGCAGCAAATGTGGTATTAAACAACTGCATTAAAGGTGGTTGCGCAGTCGTTGGGTAATTATCGAAAGCATCAACTCGATTCACACCATAAGATGTTGTAGAATAACTACCACTATTATCAAGTGTCATTGGAAACGAATTCATGGCAAACCATTCCATTCCACCGATAACTAAATTTGTATGTGTATTTGTGCCAGTATAACCACCCCAGTATGGAATTGGAGGGAGAATGGTAGATGGGCCACCTTGTTGTTGATGATCAAAATGAAGTCCAAAAGATGCAATACCCGGATCTTCACTTGGTTGACTAATTTCATTATATAATGTTTGAATGCCATTATATAACGGTTGATTACTCGGCCATTTTTGCACAAAACTATTTGCCCAAGAGTTTTTATATTGCCTCATAAATTCCTTATGTATATCTGGTAGAAAATGTAAAGCAGAAGCATGGGTTAATGATAAGCCGCAAAGATAATGATAAAAATATCCATTTTGATCAGTACC
>CAIWCG010000026.1 GCA_903911135.1 uncultured Bacteroidota bacterium | reverse complement strand
GGTGTCGGCAATGGGCTGGCAGCGGCTACAGCGGATAGCGGGACGCACCATGATACGAGAAGAAACCATAGGCTCCAAAAAAGAATTAGGAATTAATAATTAGGAGGGGGAGAAGGGCGGTTAATTCCTTAGGGGTTTGCCTGTTTTTAAAGTGTATTGTATGCGCTCGAGGGTTTTCTTTTCGCCACAGAGGGAAAGGAAGGCTTCGCGCTCCAGATCGAGGAGGTATTGTTCGGAGACCAGGGTGGGGGAGGAGAGGTCGCCACCGCAGAGTACCCAACCGAGTTTTTGGGATATCTTTTGGTCGTGTTCGGAAATGTAATGCCCAGACAGCATGCTGTTTGCCCCGGCATATATCATCCCCAAGCCGGTTCGTCCCAGCACCTTGATATCCTTGCGCGGTATCGGCTGAACATATCCTGCATCGGCCAATTCGATGGCTCTTGCCTTGGCATCGGCTATCAGTCGGTTATTGTTTATCGAAACTCTGTCGGTTCCCTTGCGGAAGATGCCCAAATCGTAGGCTTCATAAGCAGAAGTGGCGGTTTTGGCCATGCCTATGGTTAGGAATTTCTCCTTTAAGGCTGGCAATTCTATTTCGCCTTCGGCATAGGCATCGGAGGCTCGAACGGCAAATTCTTTGGTTCCACCACCGCCGGGAATGAGGCCTACACCTACCTCTACCAAACCTATATAGGTCTCGGCAGCAGCCTGAACGGCATCGGCATGGAGCGACATTTCGCAACCTCCGCCAAGGGTGAGCCCATGTGGGGCAATAACCACCGGAATGGAGGAATATCGGATGCGCATGGTGAGGTTTTGGAAGGCCTTGACAGCCATGTTTATCTCATCAAAATCCTGATCTATGGCCAGCATCAGAACTAAAGCCAGATTTGCACCGGCAGAGAAGTTGGTAGCATCATTACCAATGACCAAGCCACGAAAATCCTTCTCAGCCAAGTCAATGGCTTTGTTGATTCCCTGAAGGACCTCTTGCCCGATGGTGTTCATCTTGGAGTGAAACTCGATATTGATTATACCATCACCCAAATCCTGAATGCTGGCACCTTTGTTTTCCCAAATGGTTTTGGTGGTTCTGATATTATCAAGAATGATGAAGGAATCGGTACCGGGTATTGGCAAGTAAGATTTAGTAGGGATGTCGTAATACTTCTTGATGCCATTTTCAACCTTATAAAAGGAAGTTGCCCCAGCATTGATCATATCATAAACCCATTGTGCAGGCTTTAGGTTTGCTGTTTCCATTGCCTTCACAGTTTCGTTAACACCCAATGCATCCCAAGTTTCGAAAGGAGGAAGTTCCCAACCGAAACCTGCACTCAAGGCAGCATCAATTCTATAAATCTCATCTGAAATTTCAGGTATTCTATTCGAGATATACTGAAACAAGCCAAAGAAAGAAGCACGGTAGAATTCACCAGCCTTATCTTTGGCTGCACAAAGTGCTTTGGTTCTTTCTTTCAGGTCATCAATTGCTTTGGCAGCCTCCAATGAAGGGAAATTTACCCTCGATTTTGTCTTATATTCCAAGGTCTTCAAGTCCAAAGTCAGGATTTCGTTCTTGCCATCTGAACCTTTAGCCTTTTTGAAGAAGCCCTGTTTGGTCTTATCGCCAAGCCATTTGTTTTCATATACTTTTTGAACATAGGCAGGAAGTTTAAACTGGTCTTTTGCTTCGTCATTTGGACAATGTTCGTAAACGAATTTTGCCACGTTCACAAGGGTATCCAAACCGACCACATCACAAGTACGGAACGTGGCTGATTTAGGCCTGCCGATGATTGGGCCAGTTAATTTATCAACTTCATCAAAAGTTAAATCCATCTTCTCCACCAAATGAAACAAGGCCATTATGGAATAAACGCCTATTCTATTTGCAATGAAAGCAGGAGTATCCTTGCATAGTACCGTTGTTTTTCCCAGATGCAAATCTCCATAATTCATCAAGAAATCAATAACCCATTGTTCTGTTTTAGGTGATGGAATGATTTCCAATAATTTCAAATATCTTGGTGGGTTAAAGAAATGGGTGCCACAAAAATGTTTCTGAAAATCATCGCTTCTGCCTTCAAGCAACAGATTTATCGGAATTCCTGACGTGTTGGTAGTAATGAATGTACCGTTATTTCTAAAATTCTCCACTTGCTCAAATATTGATCTCTTGATGTCAAGATTTTCAACAACTGCTTCCATAATCCAGTCCACACCAGCTAAGTCTTTCATGTTATCTTCGAAGTTACCGGTCTTTATTCTTGATGCAAATCCCTTGTTATAAATTGGAGATGGATTTGATTTCAAAGCAAATTGCAAAGAATTGTTGACAATTCGGTTTTTGACGGCATTATGGTCCAATGTTAATCCTTTTGCTTTCTCTTCTTCCGTCAATTCCTTTGGAGCAATGTCTAAAAGCAAAACTTCTACGCCAATATTGGCAAAATGACACGCTATTCTTGATCCCATTATTCCGGAACCAAGCACTGCGATTTTATTTATATGTTTATTCATAATTTACTCTACATACATTTGTTCAATAATATCCTTATATTTTTCAAGAATTACCTTTCTTTTTAGTTTAAGAGTAGGAGTCAGGTCACCAGAATCCAAACTCCACTCTTTTGGCAACAGTTCTATCTTCTTTATTTGCTCGTAATGGGCCAAACTTTCATTTAATTTCGTTACTTCTTCATTGATTTTATTCATAATCGCCTTGTTGTTTACTAATTCTTCATTCGTGATGGCATTTATTCCATGCATTTTGCAATAATTCCTTAAATAACCGAAATTTGGAACAATGAATGCGGCAGGAAATCGCCTGTTTTCCCCAATAACCATCACTTGCTCTATAAATGGGCTTTCCTTGAACTTATTTTCAATCATTTGTGGTGCAATATACTTCCCACCACTGGTCTTGAAAATCTCCTTTTTCCTATCAGTAATCTTTAAAAACTTTCCATCAAACATCCCTATATCCCCGGTGTGAAAATAATTATTAATATCTATCGCTTCATTGGTTAACTGCAGGTTTTTATAATATCCCAACATCACATTTGGTCCTTTAACCAATATTTCACCATCATCAGCAATCTTTACTTCCACCTCTTTTATCACTATACCCACTGTTCCAAACCTACTATCTCCTTTATCTAAGGTATTTACTGCAATAACCGGTGATGTTTCCGTCAAACCATAACCCTCCAATAAAGGAATGTTTGCAGCCCAGAAGATTCTTTGCAATCTTGGTTGTACGGCTGCACTTCCTGTAACAATCGCACGGATATTACCTCCTAATGCCTCCCGCCATTTCGAAAAAACCAACTTATTAGCCAGCTTTAACTGTGTTTCATACCACCAACCATTTGCTCCATCGAATTCATACTCCAAACCTAGATCTACAGCCCAGAAAAACAACATCTTTTTTACCCCTTTTAGCTCTTTTCCCTTGTTGATTATGGCTGCATAAACCTTCTCTATCAACCGAGGAACAGCACTAAAGAAATAGGGCTTTAATTCCCTTATGTTATCTCCCATTTTATCGATGCTTTCTGCATAACAAACCGTGGCACCAAGGTATAGATACATATAAACCACTGTCCTCTCAAAAATATGGTTGATGGGAAGGAAACTCAAAACCCGTTCATTTGCTTTTACAGGCACCAAGGTATCACAAGCATGTATGTTGCTCAAAATATTCCCATGCGAAAGCATTACACCTTTGGGTATGCCTGTAGTTCCTGATGTATAGATTATTGTCGCCATGTCGTTTCCTCTAATGGTTTCCCTGATGTTCGTCAACCGTTCCAAGTCAACATTGTTTTTGCCCAAATCATTCACTTCAGTCCAATGATTTGCCCCTTCTATCTTGTTGAAAGTATAAACTGCCTTGATGGTCGGACAATCCTTCAACACATTCTTCACCTTTTGCAACAGGATTTCGTCTGAAACAAATACGATTTTCACTTCTGCATCATTAAAAATGTACTTGAAATCATCTTCACTTATCGTAGGATACATCGGTACGTGCACAGCCCCTATTTGAAGCATCGCCATATCCACAAAATTCCATTCTGGCCGGTTATTGGTGATGGTAGCTATCTTGTCGCCGCCACCTATCCCCATTTTCATCAGGCCATAGCTTACATTATAACTGTTTTCGATGAATTCCTGCGAACTGCAATTCACCCATTTGCCATTTTCCTTGGCAGTAAATATCGTACCGTCCTTATTCACCTCTTTCAGGCGTTCCAATAGGTCAAATATTCGTGTAACTTCCATGCTTTATTTGATTAAATGATGTTTTGGTTTTAATAATTCAATCTATGTATTCCTGTTTAGATAACTTTGCCAAAATTACAATAAATAATTGATACCGCTTTTCTTTCTTATCACCATATCGTTCTCATGATGCTTACCAATTCCGTTACTGAACAGTTGAAAATCGCTTTTCCGATGATCATGGCGCCCATGTTTCTCGTTTCCAATGAGGAGATGGTCAAAAGTGCTATGGACAGCGGCATCATGGGCACTTTTCCTACCCTTAATTTCCGTCATGAAAACGAGTTGGTGGAAGTTTTGCAGCATCTAAATGCCCATTTGCAGCAAACTGATTCCAAGGGCTGTTATGGCGTCAATCTCATTGTTCAGAAAACCAATGTCTATTATCAAAATCATCTCCGCATATGCGTTGATAACCGCGTTCCTTTCTACATCACCAGTTTGGGCAACCCGAAAGAGGTTATTGTAGCGGCACATGCCTATGGAGCAAAGGTTTACTGTGATGTTACCGACCTCCATTTTGCTGAGAAATGTGCCGCATTGGGTTGCGACGGGTTCATTGCCGTTTGCAAGGGTGCAGGTGGACATGCAGGGCCTTATTCCATGCAGGAATTGCTTCCACTGTTGCATCAGGAATTCCCCGATATCCCTACCATTGCCGCTGGTGGTATTGCTACTGGCCAAAACATTGCCAAAGCCTTAGCGTTGGGGGCACAGGGCGTCTCCATAGGCACCCGTTTCATCTGTTCCGAAGAGGCCAAGGTGAGCAATGATTACAAGCAGGCCATTCTTCATTCCACCAAGGAGGATATCGTGCTTACCACCCGTCTTTCGGGCACTCCAAGCAATGTCATCAACACGGAATATGTGCAAAGAATTGGGCTGAAACAGAATTTCATCGAGCATTTTCTCTCCAATCATCCCAAGACAAAGAAATATTTCAAGATGTTTGTGCAGTTTCGGGGGATGAAAGCCTTGGAAAAGGCAATTATCCCTGGCAACTATAAGAATATATGGGTGGCTGGCACCAGCGTGCAAGACATCCATGATATCAAGCCTTGCAGCGTGCTCATTCATCGTCTGATAGAGGAATACGAGCAGGTGGTAGCTACTAAATAATTCCTAATTAATTCAGTAGTTTACGTATTACAGATAATATCAGACCAGACAGGATGTAAGAACTTGCAGGAATTATGAATATTGCTTACTGTCTGAACTTTTCATTCACTATTATTTGTCTTTCATACGCTCGATCAGTCTGCATATCTCTAGTTTTTATACAAACATTCATTTCTATTTGCCAAGACTTGTCTGACAATAATATCCCTTTTATTCTTCCTTTAAATGGACTCTCTGCATTCTCCCAATAAATTCCTCCTTCAATGGTATATTTGAAATTTAAGGTTTTCAGCATTTCATTTTCAAATATAAAGGTATCTCTTAAGGTTTTTACAGAAAATGATAAAGTAGTTCCGCCTCCACTACAACCGACTCTTCTATCCTCTTCGTTTTTAACAATTCTTGTAAAGTCTATATTATCATTGCTCCTGGTAAAAGTATTTCTTACAGAGCCTGGAATAATGTAATTGGAGGGATCATTCGATTTGGTTTCTGATACTTCTACAGGTTCATCATCGCTCTTACTGCTTTTTTTCTTTGATGGTGAAGGACGTAACAATACCGTGTCTCCAGTCTGAATGTTTGATGGAGTATCAGTATTTGTCATGTTCATCATGGTTGTGTCCTTAACTTTTTTATTAGGCTTAATATCTTCATCAATGCTTATCTTTTCAGAATTTCTTTCTGGTGAATGGCACGAAACAAGTCCGAACATCAATATGACGAAATATGTTTGCAATGTAGACATAGGGTAGCCACTAACATCTAAATATACGCTATAAGATTATAAAGAAGTAAAATCCATCAATATGAATACGATTAACGCCACTTTCAATCTTACCAGAGTTTAGTATTATTTTCATACCCGCAAACATACAAAACAAATATTCTTTTCAAATTATCTGATACAAACCTGTGAGGATGAAAAATCTTTCAGGAGTTATGGTCATTTTAAAACCTTATGTCTTAATTCAACTCCAATGGATTTTAAAATTGGATATGCCTTTTCTAAAAGAATTAATCCTTGTTCACTGAATTCATATTGGCTAACAATTTCAATAGCCAATTTTTTACCAGAACATGTTGGGTAGTCAATTTCAATTTGCCCTCCTTCTATGAATTTAATATATGTATTTAATTTATCCTGTAGTTGTTCTAAATGAACTAGTTCATTCTCCCAATTCAAATGGTCGGAAATTGTCAAAATAACCTCATCAGTTATTTTATTTATTCCTATAATATCAATTTTATCTTTATCTAAGATTGACATAATTAATTATTAATTTATTTAGCTCGTACTATTTCAACTTCAGTTGGTGGAATTTTTGATACAAACCTGACAGGATGAAAAACCTATTAGGAGTTAGGGTCATGAATTAATTGCATGTAGTTAAAGGGTTTGAACATTGGTTTTCGGGAGATAACCAACCTTCTTTTTTTATTCCATTCTCATAGACATAAACATATAACCATTCCCCTGAACATTTTAAAATACGTAATGGGATGTAGTAAGGCTTTTGAAAAACAGATAATATTTTAGATTCTTTAGTTGGTTCTGAATAAAACTTGATTCCACCTTCCCAGCCTGATGGATAAATGCCTAAATATTGTAATTCTATCCAACCCTTTTTCTCTGCTGTATCTTTATTAATTCCATTTGCTGAAATTTTAGCAAAACCGTTAATTATTTGGAAAATTATTATTTGGTTAAAATTATATGAATTAGTGTCATCCATAATGTAATAATTTATGATTTTTGATATAGGGTGATCATAAATTGGAATTTTATTTTGTTTTGGAATTAAAATTGCACCACAATTACAGGTATTTTGAGCAAAAGAATAATGAACGAAAAGAAATATAACAATAAATAAGGACTTCTTCATTTTACCGGATTAGATCCATGTGGGTGAACATCCTGACAGGTCGGCTTTTTTTTCGCCGTCCTGTAAGGTTGTAATAAATCAGCACTTTTAGCATTTTCAATAATCCCATGTATATTTTTAAACATCCGTATTATTTTCATCCCCGCAAACATACAAAAACAAATATCTTTTTTCAAATTATTTGTAGCAATATTCATTATTTATTGTTTTGGTTCTTATTTTATTCCGTACCTTGCACCCGAATTGGGGAGGATTTAGCCTCGGTTCAACAATAAAATCATGAAACTAATCGAAACCATCATTCATTTTACTCCGAGAGAAAGGGAGGCCATGCTGTTGTTTCAAGACGATTTCGTGTATAAGGAAATTGCGGGACTGATGAGCATTGCAGAGGAAACGGTAAAAGGCATGACGAAGGCCATCTTCAAAAAAATAAACGTGCATAGCATCTGCAAGATGGTGAGATGGATGAAGGAACACGACATGACCCAGGAGTTCTTCACCGTTTTTCTGCCGGAGGTTCATTAATCTTTTATACCCCCTATATTGGGGGTTGTGGTAGGGTGGGTGCTGCAGTAATTTTGCCTCGTCATTAAAAACATGGGCACAGTGAACAATAAAATCAGCATCAGCATTAAAAATTTGGGGAACTTATCAAAAAATACGAGCCCTATTCTTGTAAGAATTCGTCCCGTCTCTATAAGAATTCGTCCCATCTCTTTAAGAATACGCCCTATTCTTGTAAGAATGCGCCCTATTCTTATAAGCATGCGCCGTATTCTTATAAGCATGCGCCCCATTCTTTTAATGATGAGTCCTATTCTTTTAACAATGCGCCCTATTCTTTTAAGAATGCGCCCTATTCTTTTAAGAATGCGCCCTATTCTTTTAACAATGAGTCCCATTCTTATAAGAATACGCCCCATTCTTTTAAGGATGCGCCCCATTCTATTAAGAATGAGCCC
>CAIWCG010000025.1 GCA_903911135.1 uncultured Bacteroidota bacterium | reverse complement strand
ACACCGATGGAGAATTGTCGGATTGGGAAATCATTTATGCTATCGTCAAATAGGTAGAAAAGAACCTTTTTAGTAGCAAATCAGCGGGGTATTTAAACGGTTAAATACCCCGTTTTTTTGTGCTTTTTTCTCGCTGAAAACTCAAAAAAGAAGCATAAAATTAACACTTGTTAACATGTTGACAAGTTATATCTGCTTGATAATCAGTTAGATAAAGCGACAAATAGGCAGGTTTTAGACGAAATTGAATTAGTGTCGGTTGTCGTCTTACAACCGACACTTGCAGAGCCACAAGTGTCAGTTGTGAGACCACAGGGTATGGTTGCAAGACCACAAGGTATCCTTGTAAGACCACAAGGGTTGCTTGCATGACGGAAAGGAATGCTTGTAAGACGGAAAGGTATGGTTGTAAGACCACAAGGTATCCTTGTAAGACCACAAGTGTTGCTTGTTGGTAAGAAAGGTATGGTTGCATGACGAAAAGGTATGCTTGCAAGACGACAAGGTATGGTTGCAAGGCGACAAGTAATACTTGCAAGACGAAAAGGTATGCTTGCAAAGAGAAAAACGAAGAAAGTTTAGGGAAAATTTGGAATGTTAAAATTATTTTTTTTAATATTGCATCATCAAATCAAACTGCCAATCAATACCAAAAAAAATGAAAACACAAGCACACCAAACCTTACTCTCTTTCTGCTCTTCGGCAGGTAGGGAGCGGATAAAAACGGTTCTTGTTTTTAATCTTGAAACTTAACCGGATATGCCGAAAACCAAATAAGTAGGCAATAAAAAACTTATCAAAATGAAAACACACCACTCTAAAACCTTACAGGAAGGCGCGAAAAATAGGCTCCCGACCCCCATTATATACCCCATACCAAATATATCCAATCCCTCCGATTTTTAACCCACTCCCTCCTACCACATAAATATTTTTGCGTCAAGAAATAAAACAGCAGGCACAAACCCAAGAAAGCAGCCAAGTCCGCCCATCAAATGCCCACTATCCACAGCATCCTTCGGCGGGCCTAGTGCTGCTTCGCAGAAAGGCTGTTTTATTTTAGCAAAAAGATTTGAGTGCGATTCTTTTGTTTCTTTTCTTCTAAAGAAAAGAAATTAAGAAAACCTTTGCCCCCTTTGCGAATTCGTCCGCACCCTTTGCGTGAAATCCTCTAAATCCACTCCTCCCAAAGCACCTAAAATATTTTTGCGTTAAGAAGTAAAACAGCTGCGCAGAGGCCTTTAAAGAAGTACTTCCTCCCATTAATTACCCTCTACTAGTATAATTCTTCTCATTTATTGTAATGTAAAAAGTTTAATTACCCACACTTCACCAATACAAAATCCCGCCGAATCGCATATTCCACCCTCCAAATCGCATCCGGCACCCTCCAAATCGCAAATTCCACAACACAAATCGCTTCCGGCACCCCGCAAACCCAATATTCCACCCCGCAAATCGCATCCGGCACCCGCCAAATCGCAAATTCCACAACACAAATCGCTTCCGGCACCCTGCAAATCACAAGTTCCAGACCACTAATCACAAAAGCAAAACCCCTAATCAGAGTTCAATAACCCCAATCAGCAATCAGATCAACTAAAATACCTGTTTTTTCCCGTCGATTATTCCTTCTCGACCTGCATGTAACTCAATTCAAGCGGAGTCTTCCTCCCGAATATCTTTACCATGACTTTCAGCTTCTTCTTCTCCTCATTCACCTCCTCTATCACGCCACTGAAGCTGTTAAATGGCCCATCTATCACCTTCACATTCTCCCCCACCACAAACGGAGAGAACATCACCTCATCCCGTTCATTCATTTCATCCACCTTACCCAAAATCCTGTTCACCTCACTCATCCTCATCGGCACCGGTTTCTCACCCTTCACTCCCACAAACCCGATAACCCCAGGAATGCTCTGTATCGTGTGCGGAATCTCCCCCGTCAGGTTCGCCTCAATCATTATATACCCCGGAAAGAAATTTCGTTCCTTGCTTATTTTCTTACCATCCTTAATCTGATAAATCTTTTCTGTAGGAATTAGAATTTGAGAAATGTAATCACCTATCTTCAAGTGATTGATCTCTTGCTCAAGGTACTGTTTAACTTTTTTCTCCTTGCCACTCACACACCTCACCACATACCATTTTCTCTCTATTTCCGCCATTGTCTTTTTTGAAGGATTTCTTATTTAAACATACCGTAAAATAGATTCATGATAAACTGAAAGCTGGTATCCATCAAGAACACCAACATGGCAATTATCAAAGAAGCTATCATAACAATTAAAGCACTGGATTGCAATTCGTTCCAAGTAGGCCAAGAAACCTTATTTACCAACTCATCGCTGGTTTCATTAAAATATGCTCTAATCTTATTCATAAATATTAATTTTTATTTGTTGAAAATCTGTTTCGCACGGGTGGAGAGACTCGAACTCCCAGCCAATAGTTTTGGAGACTACTACTCTACCAATTGAGCTACACCCGTATTTCAATTCGAAGAGGAGAAAATCTGGAAGATAAAAACGCTATTTCCATCTTCCAGATTCCTTAATCTTCAATTTACTTAATAATATCAACTACTTTACCGGCACCAACTGTTCTACCACCTTCACGGATAGCGAAACGCAATCCTTTTTCCATCGCTACAGGCATAATCAAGACTACCTTAATAGTTACGTTATCACCAGGCATAACCATTTCTCTACCTTCAGGCAAAGTGATTTCTCCAGTAACATCGGTTGTTCTCAAATAGAATTGAGGACGATATTTATTATGAAATGGAGTGTGACGTCCACCTTCTTCTTTAGTCAACACATATATTTCAGCAGTGAATTCGGTGTGAGGAGTAATTGAACCAGGTTTTGCAACAACCATTCCTCTACGAATAGCACTTTTATCAATACCTCTTAACAAAAGACCAACGTTATCACCAGCTTCTCCACGATCCAAAATCTTTCGGAACATTTCAACACCAGTAACAGTTGACTTTAATTTTTCAGCTATCATACCTAAGATATCTACATCTTCTCCAGAGTTGATAACACCTCTTTCAATTCTACCTGTGGCAACAGTACCACGGCCAGTAATTGAAAAAACATCTTCAACAGGCATCAAGAAAGGAAGATCTGTCAATCTTGGAGGAATTGGAATATAGCTATCAACAGCATCCATCAATTCAATGATTTTTGGAACCCATTTTGGATCGTTATTCAGACCACCCAAAGCAGAACCACGAATGATTGGAATATTATCACCGTCAAATTCATAGAAGTTCAACAATTCACGAATTTCCATTTCAACAAGATCAAGAATTTCTTCATCATCAACCATATCTACTTTATTCATGAATACCACAATTTTAGGTACACCTACCTGACGCGCTAACAGAATATGTTCACGAGTTTGTGGCATAGGACCATCAGTTGCTGCTACAACGAGTATAGCGCCATCCATTTGGGCAGCACCAGTAACCATGTTCTTAACATAATCGGCGTGACCAGGACAATCAACGTGAGCATAATGCCTCTTTTCAGTGGCATATTCTACGTGAGCTGTATTAATCGTAATACCACGTTCCCTTTCTTCAGGGGCATTATCAATAGAATCAAAGGATCTTGTTTCAGCAAGTCCTTTTGAAGCCAACACGCTCGTAATAGCGGCGGTTAATGTAGTTTTACCATGATCAACGTGGCCTATTGTACCTATGTTGACGTGGGGTTTCGAACGATCAAATTTTTCTTTAGCCATAATAATTATTTTTTTAAGTATTTATCAATTAATTTAATTTAAGTATTTATTTTCTTTCGAGCCAATGACGGGACTTGAACCCGTGACCCCGTCCTTACCAAGGACGTACTCTACCAACTGAGCTACGTCGGCTT
>CAIWCG010000024.1 GCA_903911135.1 uncultured Bacteroidota bacterium | reverse complement strand
TGGAGACTTTTATGGGGTGAAGATGTTTCGAAGCTACCTGCCGTGGAAGCATAGCCCCGATAGTAGCGGCAGCCCGCTGCTTTGTGTCGGGTTTGGGGATGCAGCGGCTACAGCGGATAGCGGGACGCACCATGATACGAGAAGAAACCGTAGGCTTCAAATAATCAAAGCTTAAATGACGGTGGGAGGAGTGATTTTTGGGGTTTATCTATGCACCAATTTCACTATCTTGAAGGCCAGGTAGGTGAAAATGGGGGCTGCCATGATATCGAAGGAATAGTGTACGTGTTGTATCATCAGCGCACAGCCGACGCAGATGGTGAGGATGAGATAGGATATTTTCAGCCAGGTATGTCGCACCACGAGAAACATTACGAATACGAGTACTGTGTGGCCTGAAAAGAACAGGTCTTTGGTGATGACATTGTTGTTGTAGGCGAATTTTCCGATGATGGGGTCGGTGAGGAGGATGATTCCTTTCGGTGGATCCAAGGGGATGAAAAACAGGGACATCATTCGCATGGTGGTGACTACAAGGAAGACTTCGAACATGACGAGCAAAAGGCGTGGGTGATACATGAGATGTATCATGGCACTGATGAATACCAAGTAGATGCAGATGAAGGTGAACCATGATAGATCCATGGGTGTGAGCATGTTCAGTATCGGGTCGTTTATCACCGCACCGGTTCTGGATTGGATGTATGGGAAAAACCAGAAGATGAACTTCCAGAAAACAAAAATGCAGAGGATGGAACCGATGAGTTCCTTTCGGTATGATTTGCTGCTCCATGCTTCTTTCCAGTTTTCCTTGAAGGGAGGTATTTTAAAGTCGCCTACCATCTTAAATGCCATAGTCTATTCGTTTTGGTTGTAATCAAGATATCAATTGAGGAAGCAGGGATTTCAAATCACCGTTGTTCCATCGCTCTTCCAAGTTGTCCATGGCCATGATTTTCTGCATGATCTGTTCTTGGCGCTTGCCTTCTTTCATAGCTTCGGAATAAGGAATCTGGCTGAATGTAACCATGCTGTAAAGTGGCATCCATTTCTCCGGAAACTGTTCGTTCAGATAGGCCTCTATCTTCTTTCTCAAAAGGAATTTATGGTCTGCCACCAAGTCACGCATCTCAATGAAGTTAGATATGGCCAGTTCTGCTATCGCATCAGAGTTAGGTTTCCTTGCCAGCTCATAGGCCTTCAATATCTTGGTCCAATCATCCCCATTTTCTTCCATCAACTCATTCAATATGGTGCAATCCTCAAACCCGCAATTCATGCCCTGCCCAAAAAACGGAACGATGGCATGGGCAGCGTCTCCTATCAAAGCCACCTTGTCCTTATTAGTCCAAGGAAAGCATTTCACCGTCACCAACGAACTGGTAGGATTGGTAAAATAATCATGAACCAAGGTAGGCATCAAGGGCACTACATCAGGGAAGATTCTGTTGAAGAACTCCATCAATTCCGCTTCCGTATTGATGGAAGCGAAGGAGTTTTCTCCCTCAAAAGGAAAGAACAGGGTGCAGGTAAAAGTCCCGTCAAGATTAGGCAATGCAATAAGCATGTAGCTGCCTCTTGGCCAAATGTGCAAGGCATTGCTGTCCATCTTGAAACTGCCGTCTTCATTAGCAGGAATCAATAATTCCTTATAGCCATGCTCCAGATAATGCTGCGAATATTCGAACTTGTCGGTCATCTGCATCGACAGTCGTCCTGCCGAAAACGCTCCATCCGATCCGAATATCAAATCGCTTTCCACAAAAGATTTCTTTCCTGTCGAAGTGTTCTCGAAATGGGCTGTCGCATTTTCCATATCCACACTTGTACATCGTTCTTCAAAAAAGAATTCCACATTGTCCCAGTGTTCCGCCAAATCCATCAGTTTGCAGTTCAAGCCGCCTCTAGAAACCGAATAGATCGCTTGCCCTTCTTTTCCGTATGGCTGAAAATTCACGTCCCCGTTCAAGTTGTGTATCCGCCTACCTTTCATAGGTATCGCCACCTTTCTTATTTCTTCGTCTATCCCGATGCCTTCCAATGCCTTCCAGCCTCGGTCCGACAAGGCCAAATTGATGGACTTCCCAGCCGATATCCTGTTTTTTCTCAAATCCACCCGTCTTTCATAAACGGATACTTTATGGCCTTTTTTCGCCAGGTAGATGGCCAATAATGACCCTACCAATCCTGAACCTACTATCGTGATGTTTTTCATGTTTCTTTGTTTAAGCCCGCAAAAATAGGATTTGTCAAATAATTCAACAAAAGATAACACTAACTTAAAACATCATCCTCATATTGCACCGCCCAAAAAGGTCGGTATCATAATAGGATGATGGAAAGAATTCCGTAAGCCGCGTTTCTGCCGCCCAAAGGTTTATTTCATTTCTATTCCGTAGCTCCTATAGGTGTGAAATATAAATTTGTACGTTTTAGAATAATTGGGAATAATGCCTTTTAATGACCTTTAATAAGCACTTTTATCATTAATAGCTCTAAAAAAGTGGTATATTTGTATATCGAAGACTCCCAAATAGAAAACTAGGTGGTATGGAGGGAAAAGGAGCACATTTCTTCTCCATACCACATGGTATGATGGAAAAAGGAGAACAATTCTTCTCCATACCACATGGTATGGGGCAAAAAGGAGAACATTTCTTCATCATACCACATGGTTTGCACTTCCAGAGTAAGCGACATCGCTCCATACTACTTGGTTTTCATTTTGGAAGTCTTCCCTATACTTGCGTATCACTTTATTTAATTCAACATTGAAAGAAAGTGTAATGAATCCCATTTTATTTTATTCAATGACTGATTATGGAATGAGTAAAAGAATACATTTTTGTTTAATCACCAATTCCCCGATAATAAACATTATCCCTATTTTCGCATGATGAAACTCCCAAATATACTCTTGTCATTATCTTTAATACTAACCGCATCCCTCGCCAATGCCCAACAATTTAAAGTCATCAAAGACACTGTGGATTATAAATTGATGGATGTGGATAGTGGGTATTTCTACTCACATGGGATAGAGGCGAAGAAACAATTATTGGTTGGTGGAGGTTCAATTAAAACATCTGGGGACATTTTAAAGAAAAGGAGAGGCACTTATAAAATACATCTTGATAATGGTAAGACATTAGTGTTAAAAGACAGTACATATAAAAAGGGACAATATTATGAACTTAGGTATTATTTTATAAAAGATGATATGTGGGATTATGGGGAGAATAAGAGGGATGGATATTATTTGTTTGACAAGCTTGTATATCAAAATAAGTGGTCATATTTATTGGTTAATAAGAACAATGGGATTATAGATACTCTTAATGGAAAGCCTTTCTTTTCTCCTAATTGCAAAGTCTATGCATATAATCATAAAGACCATTCTTCAAATGTGTCAATCATTAAATTTAAAAATCTATTGACTGGTCAGGTTTCTTCTTTTGAATTAGGTATTGAAATTCCTTTTCCTATTCGTTCTATCTCGAACTTTAAATGGATAGATGATTATTCTTTAATGTTTTGTACTGTTCCTAATGGGATGCATAGATATAATATGCATGAAGAGAAGTATTATCTTTTACAGATTAAACATTAATCCGTACAAGATTTTCAAAGAGAACTCATCACCCTTATCGCCTCCTCAATCGTCCATATCCCATCGAAAGTAATGCTTAATTTTCCCTGTCCTTCTTTCAACCTACAGAGGAGGGAATTGTTCTGCACGAAGAGGAGAATCCAAAGTGTTTATGCTCTTCGCCAAGTCATTGATGCCAACTACCAACTGCTTTATAAAACACGTGCCAAAAACCAAACTAAACATGCTACGGATGTTATAAAACCGAACGTTCTTCCGGTCATTTTCAATAAGTAAGCACCCATCAAAGAAACAATTTGTAAGTTTGCGCCCTTCATTCACAAAATCATTTTCCAATTCATAATAATGAAATCCAGACCGCCTAAAAAAGATTATACCATCTATAAGGACAAAATAAAAAACTGTATCGAAGTTCTCAAGAAAGGTGGAATCATCCTCTATCCCACCGACACCATCTGGGGAATCGGTTGCGATGCCACCAACGCTGACGCCATCAATAAGATCATCCAACTGAAACAACGAAACGAAGAGAAAAGCATGCTCATATTGGTTAATTCCGAAGTCATGCTCGAACAGTATGTAAAGGAAATCCCTGAAGCTGCCTTGCTGTTTCTCGAAAGTTATGAAACTCCACTCACCATCGTTTATCCTAATCCTATCAATCTACCCGACAACCTCATAAATAACGATGGCACCGTCGGAATAAGAATAACAAAGGATGATTTTTGCAGCCAATTGTTATATAATTTCCGAAGGCCAATAGTTTCTACATCAGCCAACGTCAGTGGACAACCAGCTCCCCTAAATTTCAATAAAATCACTCCTGATATTTTAAACAATGTGGACTATGTAGTAAATTTGCGCCAACATGAAACCGCCCAAAGCAAGCCTTCTACCATCATCAAGGTCGAAACTAATGGGGTCTTTAAATACCTTAGAAAATAATCATTGATGAAGAAGCATTTAAAGCATCCGGTATTTAAAATCATCTCCAAGGTGGCTGATGAAATGAATGTTTCCGCATTCGTCATCGGTGGCTTTGTCCGCGATATCATTCTTGAACGGCCGTCAAAGGATATCGACATCGTGGTTCTTGGCAGTGGCATCGAATTGGCCAATAACGTGGCGAAGGAAATCGGCAATATCCATGTCACCTTCTTCAAGAATTTCGGGACCGCCATGATGAAATTCGATGATTGGGAAATAGAATTCGTTGGCGCCAGAAAAGAATCCTATCGAAGCGATTCCAGAAAGCCCATAGTAGAAAATGGCACCATTGATGATGACCAAAAGCGTCGTGACTTTACCATCAATGCCATGGCCATAAGCCTTAATAAAGGAACTTATGGAAACCTCATCGATCCATTCAATGGCGTTAGGGATTTGTCGCATAGAATGATTTGTACGCCTCTCGATCCTGATGTAACCTATTCCGATGATCCCCTCCGAATGATGCGCGCCATAAGGTTCGCAACGCAATTGGATTTCGTGATAGAGGATATTTCATTGGAATCCATCATCAGAAACAAAGAGCGGATTAAAATTGTTTCCATGGAGCGCATTACCGATGAGTTAAACAAGATTATTCTTTCACCACAGCCCTCCATAGGCTTCAAATATTTGTTTGATACAGGCCTACTGAAGATTATTTTTCCGGAGATGGCAGCACTGCATGGCATCGATGTAAAAAACGGCATGGCGCATAAGGATAATTTCTATCATACCATACAGGTTCTCGATAATATTTCGGACATGACGAACGACCTGTGGTTAAGGTGGGCAGCCATTTTACATGATATCGCCAAACCTGCAACCAAAAGATTCGATCCTGCAGTAGGCTGGACTTTTCATGGGCATGAAGACAAGGGATCACGGATGGTAAAGCACATCTTTCGAAACCTTAAATTGCCTCTGAATGAAAAGATGAAATATGTCGAGAAATTGGTGTTGCTCCATCTTCGCCCAATAGTGCTTGCGCAGAGCATCGTAACCGATTCTGCCGTCAGAAGACTAATGATGGAAGCTGGCGAAGAAATCGACGACCTGATGAAATTATGCCATGCCGACATCACCTCGAAGAACCAGTTGAAAGTGAAAAAATACATCCGCAACTTTGAGCTGGTAAGAGAAAAACTTAAGGAAGTGGAAGAAAAGGACAACCTAAGAAACTGGCAGCCACCCATCACCGGCGAAGACATCATGAAAACCTTCAACCTCAAGCCTTGCAGGCAAATAGGCATCATCAAGAATGCCATCCGTGAGGCGATATTGGATGGCACCATTCAAAATGATTACAACGAAGCTTTCGAATTCATGCTTGAACAAGGCAAGAAAATCGGCCTCAAGAAAGTGCAAGTCTGATGCATCTGTTTTTTTATATCTCAAGAAAAATATAATTTCGTCCCATCGATAAAATCATTTACATTTACCAATTACAACATAAAAACCATGGCTGTTTATAAATTCAGAGTTACATTCGAAGAGTTCGACGATGTGCATAGGGATATAGAATTGCGTTCTGTTCAAACTTTTGCCGATTTTCACCTGGCCATCCAAGAGGCCATCATGTTCGACAACAAGCACGAGGCTTCCTTTTACATGAGCGACGACAGCTGGTTGAAGAGACAGGAGATTACCTTGAATAAAAATGCCAAGCGCGGCAAGGATATTCCCTTGATGGAAAAGTCGCGGTTATGCGATTTCATCATCGATCCGCACCAGAAAATCATTTACATTTACGATTTCGACAATCAATGGAGTTTCCTCATCGAACTCGTCAAAATATCCGTCGAGGAAGATAAAAAAGCCACCTATCCCCGCTGCATAAAGACCATCGGAATAGCGCCAAAACAATACGGGTTCATCAATCTAGGCAAGGTGCCTACCGACCTCGATTTCATAGACAACGAACAGTTCGAAGACATCGATGCCAGCGGCAATGTGTTGCCCAGAGACGAGAATGCCCCCTTGGAAGACAGTGCCGATTCCTTCGGATTCGCCGATGAGGAAGCCGAAACCGATGTAGAGGACATGATAGACGATTCGGAGCGGTAGCATCCCCTCCCCATTCATCATTTATAATCTATAATTCATAATTTCTATAAGGAGCCTATGGCTTCCTCTCGTCCCATCTGCGTCCCGCTATCCGCTGTAGCCGCTGCATCCCCATTTCCGACACCAAGCAGCGGGCTGCCGCTACTATCGGGGCTATGACTTGACGGCAGGTTGCTCGAAATGGCTGTTTATATTTGTCCAATTTTATCGTCTATAAGCTGATTTATATGTAAAATACCCCAAAAAGGCGACATTCCGCCTTGACGAGGAGACGCTCCGCTTTGACAAGGAGACGCTCCGCCTCGACGAGGAGACGCTCCGCCTTGACGAGGAGACGCTCCGCCTTGACGAGGAGACGCTCCGCCTTGACGAGGAGACGCTCCGCCTTGACGAGGAAACGCTCCGCCTTGACGAGGAGACGCTCCGCCTTGACAAGGAAACGCTCCGCCTTGACAAGGAATCACTCCGCCTTGACGAGGAATTGGCGTTTTTATTAATTTTAGTATAATAAATCGACATACAGCAATTCAGAACATCGAAAATATGCGCCTTAATGTTACCAAAATTTGAAACTTTGGTAACGTTTAGCGCCTTATGAAAGCCATTTCGAAGCAACCTGCCGTCAAAACTAGCCCCGATAGTAGCGGCAGCCCGCTGCTTTGTTTCGGTAATGGGGATGCAGCGGCTACAGCGGATAGCGGGACGCAGATGGGACGAGAAGCGAACATAGGCTTCAAAAAATAATATATGGAATTTTAACGGTTTGCGGCCCCATTACCTGAACAATTCGTAAAATTGCAGTGGTTGGAAAAATAACATGCAGAAAGATCAATTCTATAATTATATCGAACATCCGGAGCTTTTGGATAAGGAAAGCATTCAGTTATTGACTGAATTGGTGAATGCTTTTCCGTATTTTCAGACTGGGCGCTTGCTGCTGACTAAGGCCCTGCACCTGCAAAAGAACTTTTATTTTGATACGCAACTGAAAATTACGGCTTCCTATTTTGGCGACAGGAAGCAATTGCATCATTTCATCAATCAGAAACCCATCAAGGAACGGGTAACGGAAACAATGCCTTCCGAACAGCCAGTGCCAGAAGCAATAATAGAGGTAAAGGAAGAATTAACCGTAATGCCAATGGTGGAGTTAGCAACCCCCATTACAATTGAAGAACTACCTGTAGCAACTGAAACTGCAATTGAATCAGTTGAAATTGAAATGGAGCCACCTGTAGAGGCGGTGGAATTGCCCATAAAAGAGGAAACAGATACTATATATATAGAGTCGAAGGAAGAAATGGTGGTTTTGGAACTCATCAAGGAAGAAAATCCAGTTTCTGCCCAAGAAGTGCCTCCATCAGTTGAAGAAACCTTGGAACATACGATTCAGGAAGAACCACCTGCTTTAACAATTGAAGAAAAACCAATAAAGGAAGAAAATCATTCATTCCTTGATTGGTTGGCCGTTATGAAATCTCAGAAAAGTGATACTGAAGCTGTAAATGAAAGCGTTTCGGAGGTGAAAAATACGGTGCAACAGGAAATAATAGAACGATTCATTGAAGCCGACCCAATCATGCCAGCACCCAAAAAGGAGTTTTATTCTGCAGTGAATATGGCCAAACTAAGTGTGATGGAAAACGATGATTTATGCTCGGAAACATTGGCAAAAATCTACCTCGACCAAGGTAATTATGGCAAGTCAAAAGCGATGTATGAAAAATTATCCTTGAAAAATCCAAATAAAAGTGTTTACTTTGCAGCCCGAATTAAAGAAATTAACAACATAATAAATAAATAGCATGTACACCATTTTAACCATTCTCATCATAATCGTTTGTATTCTTTTGGTTTTGTCAGTATTGATGCAAAGCTCAAAAGGTGGCGGATTGGCATCAGGATTTTCTGGTGGCGCTCAAGTTATGGGCGTCAGGAAAACTGCCGATTTCATTGAAAAAGCAACTTGGTACCTCGCCATAGCATTGGTAGTTTTATGTATTGCCACCAATTTCTCAAGACCAACAGCATCAAGTGCTAAAGTAGAACAATCGGCTGCACAGAAGAAGGCGATGGAAACTGGGGGCCCTACTGTACCACCTGCCCAAAATCAGGCTCCAGCTGGAAATAACAATGCTGCACCTGCCACTCCTGGTAAATAATAATTTGGTAAAATAATAATTTGGCAAAGATGTCATATACTATATGACATCTTTGCCATTTTTTAGCTACCTACCTGAAAATTTGTCACGTAAATAGCATCTAATTTTATTGGCACGGATAATGCTAATGGCGGATTCGAAAATATAAATAATGTTTAACAATTAAAAAAATAATTAAGTTATGAGCAAATTAAAGATTACACCGATTGCCGGTACACAAAATAGGGTTGTCGTTCAACCAGCCCCGGCAGAAGAAAAAACAGCAAGCGGAATTATCATTCCAGATACCGCTAAAGAAAAACCACAACGAGGAACTGTCGTTTCAACAAGCGCAGTTGACGAAAAGGGAAACAAACCAACAGTAAAATCTGGCGATATGGTTCTTTATGGCAAATATGCAGGAACGGAAATAACTGTAGATGGGAAAGAGTATTTGATTATGCGTGAATCAGATATCTTCGCAATTGTATAATCATTAATTAACAATATATAAATAATAATAAAATGGCAAAAGAAATTAAATTTAACTTGGAAGCTCGCGACGCCTTAAAACGAGGTGTTGATGCATTGGCGAATGCAGTGAAAGTAACGTTAGGCCCTAAGGGACGAAATGTTATTATTGATAAAAAATATGGTGCACCTGCTATCACAAAAGATGGTGTTACCGTTGCAAAAGAAATTGAATTGTCTAACCCTATCGAAAACATGGGTGCTCAAATGTTAAAGGAAGTTGCTTCTAAAACCGCAGATATAGCTGGTGATGGAACAACGACTGCAACTGTGTTGGCTCAAGCAATTGTGACTGCAGGTTTAAAGAATGTAGCTGCAGGTGCCAATCCAATGGATTTGAAAAGAGGAATAGACAAGGCGGTTACGAAAGTTGTTGAAAACTTGAAAAAACAGTCCAAATCAGTTGGTAATGACAGCAAACAAATTGAACAAGTTGCTACTATTTCGGCAAACAATGATCCTGAAATAGGAAAATTGATTGCTCAAGCAATGGAAAAAGTGAAGAAAGAAGGCGTTATCACTGTTGAGGAAGCTAAAGGTACCGACACAACAGTAGAAATAGTTGAAGGAATGCAGTTTGATCGAGGATATATCTCTCCTTATTTCGTTACTAATTCTGATAAAATGGAAGTAGTGATGGAAAATCCTCAAATTCTTATTTATGACAAGAAAATCTCCAGCATGAAGGAGTTCTTGCCAATTCTTGAGAAACAAGTTCAGACTGGCAAGCCGATGTTGATCATTGCTGAAGATCTTGATGGTGAAGCTTTGGCTACCTTGGTGGTAAATAAATTGAGAGGAAACTTGAAGATTGCTGCCGTTAAGGCTCCTGGTTTTGGCGACAGAAGAAAAGCCATGCTAGAAGACATTGCCATCCTCACCGGTGGAACTGTTATCTCTGAAGAAAGAGGCTTTAAATTGGAAAATATAGACCTTTCCTATTTAGGAAAGTGCGAAAAAATTACCGTGGATAAAGACAATACCACCATAGTGAACGGTGCGGGCAAAAAATCTGAAATCACAGGTAGAATCAATCAGATAAAGGCTCAAATAGAGAGCACCACCTCTGATTATGACAAGGAAAAACTTCAAGAACGTTTGGCTAAATTGGCTGGCGGTGTTGCCGTTCTTTATGTCGGAGCCGCTACCGAAGTGGAAATGAAGGAAAAGAAAGACCGTGTTGACGATGCATTGCATGCCACTCGTGCTGCCGTTGAAGAAGGTATCGTAGCAGGTGGAGGCATCGCCTACATCCGCGCCATCGATTCATTGAAGAATTTCGAAGGCATCAATGCCGACGAAACTACCGGTATAGCAATCGTGAAACGTGCTCTTGAAGAACCTTTACGTCAAATCGTGGCCAATGCAGGCATCGAAGGTTCCATCGTGGTGCAGAAGGTTAAGGAAGGAAAAGGCGATTTCGGTTTCAATGCCCGTACAGACGAGTATGAAAATTTGTTTGCCGCTGGAGTAATCGATCCAACTAAAGTAACACGCGTTGCTTTGGAAAATGCAGCTTCTATAGCCAGAATGCTACTCACCACCGAGTGCGTATTATCAGAAATTAAAGACGACAAAGCCCCAGCAATGCCTGATATGAGTGGCATGGGAGGCATGGGCGGAATGATGTAAATTCCAACACATCCGACAAAAAGGAATCCCCTTTCGAATAATCGAAAGGGGATTTTTTTTGCTCCATTTAATTGTAAATATTCTTTTTATTAGTTTTACAGCCGGAAAAGACCTATTTAGGTTCATGTTTTGTATGCTTTTAAAATTATTGTCATGATTAAAACTTCCTATCGAACAAAAAAAATTATGACTTTTTTATTTAATATAATTAAGTTATAAATGAAAAAAATTTACCTCCCCATCGTCCTGTTTTTCTATGTTCATGTTGCAATTGCCGATTCACAACGACAACTTGATTCGTTGCAAACAAGAATGAGTTATCTTAAAAAGCAAAGAACAATTGACTCCTTGCATACTTCGTTAAAAAATGAAAAACAGGAAATTGAAATTGTCAATACTTTGCTTGAATTGGCTTCCATATTTAGGGATGGCAGCCCAGATTCGGCAATGGTTTTCGGTAATGATGCTTACCAATTGGCAGAAAAAGTAAATTATCAAATGGGTATAGGTAGATCTTTTCATCTGATTGCTACTATCTTTGGGATGAAAGAAGATAACAATAATGCCTTGTTGTATTTCTCAAAAGCGTTAGCTGTATATGATAAAATGGATAATGATACCCAGAAATATCCACATGAAAAGGTACAAGCACAAAAGGCAAAATCATTGGCAAATATCGGAATGGTATACAAAGCCATGAAAAACTATGATAAGGCACTTGATTATTTTTTCATTGCTCATAAGATTGAAGAAGAAATAAGGAACAAAGCTGGTGTAGCACGTAATTTGGGTAATATTGGTGATGTTTATTGTGATAAACAGGATTACAATAAAGCATTTGAGTACGAATTAAGAGGATTGGACATCTACAAGAAATTAGCAGACAAGAATGGAATTGCAACAATTACAGGATTCATTGGACGGATTTATGTGGCCATAAAGGAATATCCAAAGGCGGAGAAATATTTATTGGAAGCCTGACAACTGGATGATGAGACGCGTGATTATTACGGTGTGATGAATATGAATGAAAGTCTAAGTTCTTTGTATGCTGAAATGAAAGATTACAATAAAGCCCTAGAATTTTATAAAAAGGCCATGGATGTAAAGTTTGCTCTTTTTAATGAGAAAATGGACAAGGAAATAATCAGCAAAACTCTGAATTTCGAGTTTGAAAAGAAGGATGCAATTGCTAAAAAGGAATTGGAAAGACAAAAGATTGTGCGAAACGGTTTTATCATTGGAACCATCATATTCCTGGTGTTGGCCGTAATCATATTCATCAGTCTAAGAAAAACTGCTGCTGCAAAAAGAAAATCAGACGAACTGCTGCTAAATATCTTGCCTGAAGCAGCAGCATTAGAATTAAAGAAAACAGGACATTGTGCCCCAAAAACCTTTAGCATGGTAACCGTTATGCTTGCCGATATCAAGGATTTTACCAAGATAAGCGAAAAAGTAAGTGCCGAACTCCTCGTCAATGAACTCAATTATTGTTTCAGCGCCTTCGACGACATCATGGAAAGGCACCACATAGAAAAGATCAAAACCGTAGGCGATGCCTACATGTGTGCCGGTGGACTGCCCACGCTGAACTACACCCATGCCTTCGACATGCTGTCGGCAGCCATAGAAATAAAGGATTTCATCCTTAACCGGAAAAAAGAAAAGATTGCCAAAGGCGAAATGGCCTTCGAAATCAGGATAGGCATCCACACTGGGCCAGTGGTGGCAGGCATTGTGGGCACCAATAAATTCTCCTACGACATTTGGGGAGATACCGTCAACATAGCCGCCAGAATGGAGCAAAGCTGCCAGCCCGGACACATAAACATCAGCCATACCACCTACGATTTGGTCAAGGACAAATTCGACTGCATCCATCGCGGGAAGGTTCATGCCAAGAATAAAGGCGAGATAGACATGTACTTTGTGAGCTAAGGATTTTCTTTTTCTAGGAGCCTATATCCTCTTCTCCTATCATGGCCAGTCCCGCTATCCGCTGTAGCCGCTGCATCCAAAACTGCACAAAAAAGTAGCTGGGGGATGAAATTTGGGAGGCTCTCGCAAAGATGCGAGAGGGTTGCTGTTGGTTGCGGGAGGGTTGCTGTTGCTTGCGAGAGGGTTGCTGTTGGTTGCGGGAGGGTTGCTGTTGGTTGCGGGAGGGTTGCTGTTGCTTGCGGGAGGGTTGCTGTTGGTTGCGAGAGGGTTGCTGTTGGTCGCGAGAGGGTTGCTGATGCTTGCGGGAGGGTTGCTGATGGTTGCGGGAGGGTATCGTTTGGTTGCGAGAGGGTTGCTGTTGGATATTTTTGGGTTTATTTGGGGCTTGCTAAACTACTGATGGCATAAAAAAATCCTTAATTTGGTGGATTTTCGTTTGTTTTGGTGTAGAATAGTCGAATGCCTGGGAAGAAGACACCGACAACTAATAAGCCTCCCTGACAGACATTCATAAATAAAAACCTCCTTTTCTCCACCCATTTTGCTTTTTAATGATAAGATATAGTATATTTGCTGAATGAAAAAGGTGGTGATTGTTCTTCTTCTTTTATTTCCATTCCTCGCCAATGCCCAAATGGGCGAATGGACATGGATGAATGGTGACAGCACCGCCAATTCTTTAGGACATTTCGTAACACAAGGAATATTTAGCCCTTCGAATAATCCACCAGGATTATATGAGGCTTGCCAATGGACTGATAAGGAAGGCAATTTTTGGTTGTTCGGTGGAGGCGAACAGGGTCATCATAATGATTTATGGAAATTTAATCCTTCAATTAATCAATGGGCATGGATAAAGGGAAGCGGCGGCCTTGTAGATCAACCTGGAATTTATGGTACTCAAGGGATACCTTCACCTACAAATAATCCTGGAGGTAGAATGCATGGTCCAATGAGTTGGGTTGATACTTCAGGTAACTTATGGATGTTTGGGGGTGATGGTTTGGGTTCTATTGGTGATGGAATACTAGGTGATTTATGGAAATACACCATTTCAACAAACGAATGGACATGGATGAAAGGTCCTGATACAGTAAATAGTGCCGGAATTTGGGGCGCAATTGATTTTGAAAATTCTACAAATAATCCTCAAGCACGATGTGAAAACAATTCTACATGGACAGATAGCAACAATAATCTTTGGCTATTTGGAGGCGAAGGTTCTGAAATTACTTTTTTAGCTGACCTTTGGAAATATAACATATCAACAAACAATTGGACATGGATTAAAGGTCCCGATTCGGCAAATGCAGTTCCTGTTTTTGGAACCAAAGGAGTTCCAGATATTTCAAATAACCCAAGAGTAAGGTGGTGCTATTCTGCTTGGAAAGCCAAAAACGATGATTTGTGGATTTTTGGTGGAAACTATATGGGTAATGATTTATGGAGGTATCATATTACTACAAAAGAATGGACATGGATAGGGGGAGATAGTAATCCTGGTGATACTGTTGCTATAGGTGCACAATGTAATTCTTTAATAACCAATATTCCAGCTTCGCGAGGTGAAAATAGAGCCTGCTGGACAAGAAATTGTGACAATTTTGTATTTTTTGGTGGAGGAAGTTATGCAGGTGTTTACAATGATCTTTGGAATTATAATGTTTCAAATAATGAATGGACATTGATGAATGGAAGCAATTACCCCAATCAACCAAATCATTATGGAATAAGATTGGTTTCAAGTCCATATAATATTCCAAGCCTCAGGACTGGTTCACTAGGCTTCAAAGATAATTTTGGTAACCTATGGATGTTCGGAGGAAATGGTAATGGAGATCTTAATGATATGTGGCGTTATGTTCCTGATACTAGTTGTCCTCATATATCTTGTTTAGGAGAAGGAATTAATGAACATTCTAATAGTAAAAGCGAAATAACTATTTATCCCTCCCCCACCTCCGGCACCTTCACGCTTCAATATAATCTGTCTTCTGCTGGCAGTTTAAGGATTACAGATGTGCTGGGCAGAGAGGTGTATGCTTATAATCTTCCTAATAGGTCGGGCCAAGAAACCATTTCTTTGCAACTTGGGCAAGGCATTTACTTTTGGCAAGTGCTGCAAGAGCACAGCGTTTCCGCCAAGGGCAAGCTGGTCATCATCAAGTAAAATCATCATTTAGCCGTAGCCATCATTCGTAGCTTTGGGCGAGGGAGTGTAGTGGCGCCGAAGGCGGTTCTTTGCCGCCTTTGTCTTGCGTATGGTGATGGCGGCAAAAACGGAGCGCAGCGAACCCACGCAACACCCCGACCGCTTTCTGCAGCCTTCTCTCCCTTGGCTGCAGAAAGGGGGCGCCCCCAAAAGAAAAAGAAGCTATGAAAAGGTTTAGCTCAAGGCCTGTTTCAGGTCCGCTATCAGGTCATCTGCATGCTCTATGCCGATGGAAAGGCGGATGAGATTGTGCGGCGTATGAGTGGCCGGGCCTTCGATGGAGGCACGATGTTCGATGAGACTTTCGACGCTTCCAAGGCTGGTGGCACGGGTGAAAAGTTGGCATCGGGCAATGGTTTTCATGGCCTCCCTTTCATCGCCTTTGACAAGGAAAGAGAGCATGCCACCAAAAGTTTTCATTTGCTTTTTAGCCAATTCATGCCCTTCATCATCGGGAAGACCAGGGTAATAAACCTTCTCTACCTTTGGATGGTGGTGCAGGAATTGCGCCACCTGCATGGCATTTTCGGAATGGACTTTCATGCGGATGGCCAAAGTTCGGATGCCTCGGAGGGTAAGAAAACAGTCGAACGGCGAAGGCACAGCGCCACCGATTTGCTGCACCTCTCGGATGCGCTGAAAGAATTCATCATCGTTTTTGCTGACTACAATGCCACCGATGACATCGCTATGTCCGCCAAGATATTTTGTGGAGGAATGGAAAACAAGGTCGGCTCCCAAGAGAAAGGGATTTTGCAGGATAGGGGTGGCGAAGGTGTTGTCGCAAACCACCATGGCCTGGTGCGAATGGGTAATTTCCGCCAAGGCCTGGATGTCTGAAATCTTCATCATCGGGTTAGAGGGGGACTCGATGATGAGGGCTCGTGTATTGGGTTGAAAGGCCTTTCGGACTTCGTCCAGGTTTTGCATGTCTGCATAAGTTACCTGCAGGTTCCAATGGGAATAAATTCCCTTGAGCATGGTGGTGATGCCATGATACATGTCGGATGGCACGATGACGTGATCGCCGGTATTCAAGGCCTGAAAGATGCTCATGGCTGCTGCCGAACCGGAGGAAAAAGCGGCAGCCACGGCTCCACCTTCCAGGCTGCAAACACATTCCTCCAATGAAGTTCTGTTGGGATTACTGGCTCTGGAATATTTAAATCCTTTGGGGTAACTGCCATCTTCAGCACGCTCGAAAGTGGAGGCAAGACTGATTGGCTGCACTACCGCACCAGTGGTTTCATCAGGATGATTGCCTGCATGGATGGCTTTGGTTTCAATCTTCATGGTGCTTATTTATTAATGATCTTTGAAATTCCTTTATTGAATTTTGATTATAGTTGAGACCTTAATTCCAGCAGGAAATCCTTTATTTTCCGGAGTGTCAACAGCACTTCGGAACTGCTGGCAGGCTTCTCATTCATTTCTCTCAGCTTTTGCTGTGCGCCAGGAATGGAATACCCCTTTTCTCGAATGATATGATACACCAATTTAAAGTTTTCCAAGTCTTTCTTGTTGTATTTTCTATCGCCGCGAGTGTTTATCCTCCGTGGTTTCAAGATATCGAATTGCCTTTCCCACAGCCTTATGAGCGAGGCATTCACATTAAACATTTCTGCCACTTCGGTTATGTTCCAAAATAGTTTGTTTATGGTAAACTCAAACTTTGGAGTTCCGTCTTCATCCATTTCTACTGCCATGATATTCTTTTATTAGTTCGCAAAGATACATAATGTTCAATAATGGTCAAATGTTGGACAATTGTCCGATTTTTTCCATAGATTTGCAGCTATGATGAACGAAAGAAAGGATAAAAATATGTTTACGGAAGAAATTATCAATCGCTTGACAACGCAGCAAACCATTGAATTGGAAGATAAGTTTGGAGCCCATAATTACCACCCCATTCCGGTGGTCATTGCAAGGGGTGAGGGGGTCTTTGTTTGGGATGTGGAAGGGAAAAGGTACTTTGATTTCCTCTCCGGATATTCCGCGTTGAACCAAGGTCATTGTCACCCAAGAATCATTGCCGCTTTCATCGATCAGGCGCAAAAGCTGACCTTGACATCAAGGGCATTTCATAATAATGTTTTCAGCGAATTTGCCGAATACATCACCGATTATTTCGGTTTCGATAAGGTATTGCCAATGAATACGGGTGCCGAAGGCGTTGAAACTGCCATCAAGCTCACCAGAAAATGGGCATACATGAAAAAAGGAATACCTGAAGGACAGGCCAAGATCATTGTATGTGAAGGAAACTTCCATGGCCGCACCACAACCATCGTTTCCTTCTCTTCCGACCCTGATGCATTCACCAATTATGGCCCTTATACTCCCGGCTTTATATCCATACCATATAATGATTTGGATGCATTGAAGGAAGCCTTGAAAGATCCGCATGTTGCTGGATTTCTTGTTGAGCCCATACAAGGTGAGGCGGGTGTAATTCTGCCTGATGATGGTTATCTGGCCAAGAGTTTCGAGCTTTGCAAGGCTGCCAATGTCCTCTTCGTGGCTGATGAAATTCAGACTGGAATAGCACGAACCGGAAAGATGCTGGCTTGCGATCATGAGGGCGTTCATCCTGATGTTCTTATCCTTGGCAAGGCGCTTTCTGGAGGTACCATGCCTGTTTCTGCCGTCTTGGCAAACGATGATATCATGCTTTGCATCAAGCCAGGCGAGCATGGCTCTACTTACGGTGGAAATCCTTTGGCGTGTAGAGTGGCAAAGGTTTCGTTGGAGGTGGTGAAGGACGAAAAGCTGGCTGAAAATGCCGCTTACTTAGGTCCGATTTTTAGAAAGGAAATAGCAAACATTCAATCAGATATCATCTCCATAGTGAGAGGCAAGGGATTGTTCAATGCCATAGAGGTGGAGCCGAAAAACGGCAAGTCTCCTTGGCAGTTTTGTTTGGAATTGAAGGATAATGGGTTGCTCTGCAAACCTACCCACGGCAATATCATTCGTTTGGCACCGCCATTGACCATCACCGAGGAACAATTGATGGAAGCCATTGGCATCATCAAAAAAACGGCTCGGAATTTCTAATTTCAAAGCTCCAAAAAGGGGTCTGAAAGGGAATATGGAAAAGACCTATATCGGATATTGCAAGTCGCCTGTCGGCATGATTGAAATCACCGGTTCTGATGCCGGCATTACCTCCATTTATTTTATTGACGACCACAAGATAGATTTCAAGAATTCTTCGCCCATGATGGATGATGCCGTCAGGCAGTTGAAGGAATATTTCGAAGGCACAAGGAAGGAGTTTGACATGAAACTGGACCTGCAAGGAACCGAATTTCAGCTGCAAGTGTGGCAAGAACTGATGAAGATTCCTTATGGGAAAACCATTTCCTATCTTCAATTGGCCAAGCGGATAGGCAACCCCAAGAGCATCCGTGCTGCTGCCACTGCCAATGGAAAAAATCCCATTTCCATCGTGGTGCCTTGCCATCGCGTTATCGGGGCTGATGGCAAATTGGTGGGCTATAGCGGTGGCCTTAGCCGAAAGGAATTTCTTTTGAAGCTTGAAAACAAGCTGTTCGGCAAGGATTTGTTCAGTTAAGATTAGCAGTCTGCTTTTTCTTTTTTCTGCGATGACAAAACTAATCCGTTACCTGTTTTTTACGTTTAATTTGGAATCAATGGCAAGATTTTTTCTTCTTTGAATGCTATTATTTCTGCTTATTATCTGTTTTTAGCTTGAAATAAGCATAAAAACCACTAAAATGTCCCTCCACCCTGTTGCAACAAGAACCAATCCTGTTGTCTTGACATTCAATCTCAAGACAACAAGATTGAATGTCATTGCAACAATATTCCATGTTGCTGCAACAACATTCCATCTCATGACAACAGGATTCGATGTTGCTGCAACGACATTCCATCTCATGACAACAGGATTCGATGTTACTGCAACAACATTCCACCGTACTGCAACAGGATTGGCGAATTTTTCAAGAATTTTATTCCTTATAATACCAGACCTCATTATTATTAGGAAGATTATCTTGTTTGTTGAGATGAAAATAGCCTATTGGGGAGGAATAAATGGTTTTTCTTGCAAATTGTCATTTCAAAATTTAATGATGGTAGTTTTTATGATGCGGCTCCAAAAGCCGCATAAACACAGCAGTCTTGCCGCTATGGATAGACTGCGTACTATATATATAGGTGTCATTTCAGGAAATAGGTGTACTCATCAGATTTTGCTGTGTCTGTTTGGGCGAGGGAGTGTAGTGGGCGCCGAAGGCGGTTCTTTGCCGCCTATTGGCTTAAGGGGATGGCGGCAAAAACGGAGCGCAGCGACCCCACGGAACACCCCGACCGCAGCAGCAGCCTTTTTTCCCTTGGCTGCTGATGGGGGCGCCCCCAAAAGAGAAATCCCCAATTTCTTGGTGTAGAAATTGGGGACTTATAGGTTAAGTTTGAAGCTTTTCGGCTGGTGAGATGATTAGTGGGAAACCAACAATTTCTTGGTGGCGGCAGATTTTCCATCGACTTCCAAGGAATAGAAATAGATGCCTGATTTCAAGCTGCCGGTAGGGAGCAAGAATTTATTTTGTCTGGTATCGATGGTGTATTCGGCCACCGTACTGCCTATCATGTCCATTACTTTTAACTTGGCTGCGCGTACATCCTTGGTCAATGAATATTGAATCAAGGTGCTTTCGTTGGAAGGCTCTGGATAGGATGACAATAAAGAGTTCTTTGTTGCCAACTCATTGATGCCGGTACTGAACATCCAGACTACAGTCCATGAAACGGAATCATTTACATTGCTTTGGTCAAAAACGGTGTACTTGATGGTGTCGTTTATTGCCAAGTTGCTTGAATTTACAACATATGCATAAAAGGTACTGTCATTCACAGATGGATTCAATACTTGAGGTGTAACTGAAACATTGGTAGAAGGCGGGTAGCAGGTAGCTCCCCAGCAGAAGTAATTCATGTCGCCGGAGTTTTCATAAATCATGGCTCTTTTGCATAAGGCAGATTTGGAAGAACCGGAGATATTTCGAATGGTTGCATGTGATGGTCCGCATGTGCCACCAACGATGCAATGCATGATGGTATCGGCAGTGATGACTTGGAAACTTTGGCTGAAACCAAAGGCCACCATGAAGGAGGCAATGATTAGTAAACTTATTTTTTTCATATTCATTAATTTGTTTGAGGGCGTAAAAATACGGAATAAAATTAAATAGTTCCAAATATATTTGCCATTATTAACTAAATAAACAAAAAATAGACGGCAGAAAAGTTTGTTTCGATTGGCCAATAGGATGAAATTATATTTTGGACAGCAATTCTTTTTACTCAAAACATTTTTATCTTAACTTTGCCCGCTCAAATTAACTAATAGAATCATGAATTTATTAAAGGACAAAGTAGCGCTGATAACTGGCGCATCGAAAGGAATAGGCAGAGGCATAGCCTTGAAGTTTGCACAGGAGGGTGCCAATATCGCCTTCACTTATCTGTCATCGGTAGAGCAGGGATTGTCATTGGAGAAGGAATTGGAAGCATTCGGCATAAAGGCAAAAGGCTACCGTTCTGATGCTTCGGATTATAAGGCTGCCGAGGAATTGGTCAATGCGGTGGTGGCTGATTTTGGAACCGTAAATGTTTTGGTGAACAATGCCGGAATTACCAAGGATGGTTTGTTGATGCGTATGTCGGAGGAACAATTCGACGCCGTCATCAATGCTAATCTCAAATCAGTATTCAACCTGACAAAAGCGATTCAAAGACCGATGCTTAAACAAAGGTCGGGATCGATCATCAACATGAGTTCGGTGGTAGGGATAAAAGGAAATGGCGGACAAGCCAACTACGCAGCCTCAAAGGCTGGAATCATTGGATTTACCAAGTCGGTGGCACTCGAATTGGGGTCCAGAAGCATCCGATGCAATGCCGTGGCTCCGGGTTTTATTGAAACGGAAATGACTGCAGTATTAGACCCAGCAACGGTTCAGGGGTGGAGAGATGCCATACCTTTGAAAAGAGGTGGAACACCAGAGGATGTTGCCAACCTTTGTCTCTTTCTGGCATCGGACCTATCCGGTTACATCACCGGTCAGGTAATCAACGTGGATGGCGGCATGTTGACGTAATTGTACGATTAATGATCGATTTTTATAATAGTATTGATTTGTTATTCGTTGATGCACCTGAAAACCGATAAAGAAAAATAATTCATGCAAATCATTACCGAACTTTCTCCTTGGTATATTCCATTGTGCTTGCTGCTTGGCGGAGGGTATGCTTTTGCCTTATATTATAAGGACCATTCGCTGGAACAGTTGCATAAATGGTTAAGGGTTTCACTGTTTGCCTTTCGATTCGTCTTGATTTCACTTCTTGCATTTCTGCTTCTCTCACCGATGATAAAAACCGTATTCAGGGAAGTGGAAAAGCCAATCGTCATCATTGCTCAAGATAACAGCAAGAGCATCATGATGACTAAGGACAGTTCGTATTATCGCAAGGAATATAGCGAAAAGATGAATGACCTGATTAAGGATTTACAAAAGGATTATGACGTAAAGCAAATTTCATTCGGTGAAAAGGTACGAGAAGGAATTGCTTTTGATTATAAGGACTTGCAAACAAACATGAGCGAGGTATTCGACGAGACTTACAACAAATATAATGGGCGGAATGTGGGAGCGATTGTATTGGCAAGCGATGGTTTGTATAATGAAGGCTCGAACCCGGTGTATTCCAGCAAAAACCAGAAATACCCTGTATATACGATTGCGCTTGGCGATACCACCATACGCAAGGATTTGATTCTGTCATCCATCAATTACAACAAGGTGGTTCATCTGGGAAATGATTTTCCGCTGCAGGTAAACGTGGATGCCCATGAATGTGGCGGTGGCAATACCGAATTGACTGTGATGAAAGATTCTACGGTTCTTTTCAGAAAGCAAGTAGCCATTTTGAATAATAATTTTCATGCCACAGTTCCAATAATATTGGAGGCAAAAACAAAAGGCATCCATCATTATAAAGTTAAAATGTCGGAGGTAACCGGCGAGGTAACATTGACGAATAATGAAAAGGATTTATACATAGAGGTGGCTGAAAACAAACAGAAGATATTGTTGGTGGCTGCTGTTCCTCATCCTGATATTGCTGCCATCAAGCAAAGCATTGAAAGCAGCGAAAACTATGATGTAAAGACGGTGATGATTGACAAGTTTGATGGAAACATCAATGATTACACGGCCATCATCCTTCATCAATTGCCTGCCAACAGCAACCCAGCTACCAACTTGCTTACCTTGATAAAAAACAAGAATGTGCCTGCATGGTATATATTGGGAAACGAGTCCTCTTTGGCACTGTTCAATGCCATGCAAACAGGATTGAACATCAGCGACAGTCGTGGGAAGAGCAATGATGTTCAAGCTTCCTTCGTGAAAGAATTTTCATTGTTCACCTTGAATGACGCCACCATTCGCGACATCAACAAGTTTCCTCCATTGGTTGCACCATTTGGAAACTACAAGACCACTACCAATATTTACCCGATGCTGATGCAGCAGATAGGAAGTGTGAAAAGCGAATATCCCCTATTGTTTTTCAAGCAGGATGGCGACAATAAATCCTGTGTGCTGGCAGGCGAAGGCTTGTGGAAATGGCGGCTGAATGATTTCATGATGTACCAAAACCATGAAAGCTTCAATGAGATTGTAACCAAGATAGTTCAGTTTTTGAGTGTGCATGATAACAAGAGCAGATTTCGGGTGAATGCAAAACATAGCTATGCCGAGAACGAGGTGCTGCAGTTTGATGCCGAAGTGTATAATGACAGCTATGAGTTGATAAACAATGCTGACATCCATTTCGAAATCATCAACAATGAAAAGAAAAGTTTCCCTTTCACCTTCAGCAAGACGGAGAAGGCCTATACCTTAAAGGCGGGTTATCTGCCTGTGGGCGACTACTCCTACAAGGCTTCGGTGAAGGTGGGTGACAAGACTTATGCCGCCTCGGGCATCTTCAGCGTGAGTGCCCTGCAGGTGGAAGCGAATGAAAACATTGCCAACCATTCGCTGTTGTTTACGCTTGCAAAAAATCATGGCGGCACGATGGTATATCCAAACCAGGTGAACGAACTGGCCAAGATGATAAGGGCAAGGGAGGATATAAAACCGGTTTCGTATGAGCACAAGCAACTCAAGGATCTGATCAACTTGAAATGGGTTTTCTTTTTGCTGTTGCTGCTGGTTTCGGCAGAGTGGTTTTTGAGGAAGCGAAGCGGAAGCTACTAAAATTATATCATTCCACCACCATCTTGCCGGATGACAGGATGGCGTGCTGGTTGGGATTGGTAATCCCGACCGCTTGCAACTCATAAAAGTAAATGCCGGAAGCAAGATTATCTCTGCTGATGATGATTTCTTGTCTGTTATCGGTGGAAATGCTGCGTACCTTTTGGCCATTTATATCATAGATGTTAAGCAAGGTATTCTTGCTGCCGCCCTGAATGGTAAGCGTGGCTTTATCATGGAAGGGATTGGGGGAGATGTCTAATGAAAGACTGTGTGGACTAAGTTCTTGAATTTCCGTTGTACATACACTATCAGGGGTATATTCCAATAAATCAGTAAATGAATTTTGATAAACAGAATCATACCCTAAACCAATATATCCTTTGTTATTTATAGCAAGCGAAACTTGGATCTTTCTTAATGGATTAGGTGCATTTACTTTTTGAATCCATTGATTTAAAATGGGGTCAAACAGATAAAAATCATCCATCATAATTTGATTTAATCCTCCACCTAAATATCCTTTATTGCAAATCGCAAATCCAATTGCAAAGGCTCGACCTATTCCTGGGAAATTTGCCATTTGAGTCCAAATGTTTAGCAATGGATTATACTCCCAAGTGTCATTCAGATACGTATTATAAAAATCACCAGTTGAAACGTAACCTTTACCATTTATTGAAAATCCAACAGCTCCATATCTTTGTGAACCAGGTAGGCTATCAATTTCAGTCCAAATATTTGTAGTTTGATCCCAAACCCAAAAATCTCTTAAATAGAAATCATTATTTATTTGTTGATAACCGCACCCAATATATCCCTTATTTCCAATAGAAAATCCAGTAGCCCAAGCTCTACGAGCACCAGGGAAATTTGCTTTTACAGTCCAAGTATTCATAGATGGGTTATATTCAAAAAAATTCATGCTATCAGCCGAATACCCTGTTCCAACGTATCCTTTACCATTTATGGTAAATCCAACTGCCCCTTCTTTACCTGTACCTGGTAGATCAGCCATTTGTGTCCAGCTATTTGTTGTTTGGTCATATTCCCAAAAATCAATTAAATCAGAATTTGTTGCATAATTAAATCCACATCCAACATACCCTTTATTACCTATTGAGAAAGACACAGCGCTAACCCTCCCAATGCCAACAAAACTGTTTTTCTGTGTCCAGCTATCTGCTTTAGAGATGGTGATGGTGGAGAGTAGGAGGATTAGAATTAATGATTTTTTCATGTTCTGATGTTTTAAATGGAGATACAAAAGTAAAAAAAAGCTTGAACAAACAATTTAAAAACCAATTTTAAGTCGTTAGCGAGGGCGTTGGAGGC